>JACNJR010000016.1 GCA_014382495.1 Candidatus Cloacimonadota bacterium
CGAACTTTGTAAAAATTCTTCTTTTTTTCATTACTTCTCCTTTTTGGTCAAAATTTTATTATGGAAAATTTTTATCAAGAATTTTTTTTATTTGACAGAAAAAATTTAATCTAATTTTTTTGGTCAAATATTTTTGAGTAAAATATATGGAAATTTTATATTTAGTTTTCGGGTTGCTTTTTCTCGCACTTTATTATATTTATGAGAAACAAAATCATAATAATTTTAGAAGAAAAATTCCTCTTGTAATTCACATAAATGGGACTCGCGGAAAATCAAGTGTAACAAGATTAATCGCCGCCGGATTACGAGCTGGTGGAAAAAAAACAATTGCAAAAACTACCGGCTCTACTCCCAGAATTATTCTTGAAAATGGAGATGAAATTCCGATTATCAGATATTTTTCTACAAATATCAAGGAGCAATTGAAGATTTTCAAATTTGCTGCAAAAAGAAATATAGATATTCTGATTCTCGAATGTATGGCAATAAATCCAGAATATCAATGGATAACAGAACATAAAATGGTAAAATCGAATATCGGAATAATCACAAATGTGAAACCAGACCATCTGGATTTGATGGGTCCAGGATTGAAAAATGTCGCACTTTCACTTTGCAATACGCTGACCAAAAATGGGATCACATTTACGAGTGAACACCGATTATTTCCGTTAATGAAAAAATTTGGAGAAAAACAAAATACAAATTTAGAGCTGGTAAAAACTGATTCTGTTTCTGAAAAAGATATGAACGATTTTTCTTATATCGAGCACAAAGAAAATGTATCTCTCGCGCTGAAAGTTTGCGAAAAATGTGATGTTCCACAAAAAATTGCAATCGCCGGAATGAAAAAAGTCAATCCAGATATCGGAGCAGCAAAACTTTTCAAAATAATAATTGGGAGAAAAGAAATTTCATTTATCAATATATTCGCGGCAAATGATCCCGAATCGACAGAATCAATCATAAAACATTCAAAAAAACTTCTGCCAGATATAAATTTTGTCGGAATAATTTTGAATACTCGTGCAGATAGATTGTTTCGCTCAAAACAGCTGATTAGAATGTTGAGAAATACTCAATTTGACTCATTATATTTGGTTGGCGAACAGACCGCATCGATGAAAATTTATGCTCGAAAACATAAAATTTCATCAAAAAAAATTGTTGATTTAGGTCTGCTTGATGAAAAAAATCTTGTCAAAACAATTGAAGAAATAAAAGGTGAAAAAATACTATTATCCGGAATTGGAAATATGGGTGGCAATGGGAAAATTATCGTGGATTTTTTCAGAGAAAGGAATATAAAAAATGTTTGAGGTTGCGATTGGAATAGGCGTAATTATTAGTTTATTTTTCTTGGAAGCTTATGGCGCTGCTGCTGGCGGAATCGTTGTTTGCGGATACATCGCGTTGTACTTGAATGAACCTTTGACAATCGCGATAACGCTGTGTATCAGTTTTATTGTTTATGTGGTTGTGAAATTATTAGGCACAATGATTTTCGTTTATGGAAGAAGACGGATGGTGTTTTCGGTTCTTCTTGGATTTATTTTTGGTTGGATTGTCCGCACATATGTATTCCCAGCATATTTGGCAGAAAATCAGGCGGTGCATGTTATCGGATATATCATTCCAGGATTGATAGCAAATTCTATGGTGAAACAAGGAATTATCAAGACATTAACAATTATGGGAGTTGCAGCTGTGCTTGTAAGATTCATTCTTGTGTTGGTATTTCAAGGCAAATTTGTCGGATAAAAAAGGAGAATTATGTTCATTCCGAGTGCAAAATCAAAAATAAGTTTAATTATACTTCTAATTATTGCGATTGTATTATTCCTCTGGTCAGATAAAAGTTTAATAAAAAAAGAATATTATGATGAGCAGAAAGAAGCAGCAGAAATTTGGATACAAGCACAAAAAATAATCGCTCAATTTTCGAAAGAGCAAGAAATTTTTATTGATGAAGAATTTGACCAGTGGAAATCTTATCTTATTGGGGAAGAACATTCCGAAATAACCACAAGTGAAGGATATCTTGCGGATAAACAAATTACTCTAAATCCAGATTTCGCTGCACTATTAGTAGAAGAATTCATAAATGCAAATTTAAGAAAAGGTGACTTAATTGCAGTAAATTGCACTGGCTCTTTCCCAGCGCTTAATATAGCTGTAATGTCCGCAGCAAAGGCATTAGAATTAGATTTAGTGATGATTTCGTCAGTCGGTTCTTCAATGTACGGAGCAAATAATCCTGATTTCACTTGGCTTGATATGGAATCTATACTTATTGAAAAAAATATCTTTCCGAAAAGTTACCGAAGTATCGCAGTTTCATTAGGCGGAAGAAGTGATATCGCAAAAAAATTAAAGAGAAAAAAATCATCTGGAGTAAACTTACTTCGTGAATCTATAATTCGAAATGACATAGAATTGATTGAAGAAAATTATCTGTCTCAAAATATTCAGAAAAAATTAGAAACCTTCAAAAATGCTTCTCAAAAAGAGATAAAATTATACGTAAATATCGGCGGCGGAATTTCGAGTTTGGCAATTCAAAAGGGAGATGAATATATGACATCAAAAAAATATGAAATCCCGCCTGGAATACATAAAAAAATCTCTTCATTTCTGCCAAAAAAATATGTTGGCAGAGGAACAATATTTCTTTTGAATAACGAAGGAATTCCGGTAATTCACCTTTTGGATATTGAAAAATATGTAATAAAATATAAACTCAAAAATCTTAAAGAATTGAAAAAATCTGAAACATTTCCAAATCCTGGTGAAAACAAATTTGTTTATTTTCTACAAAGCATAAAAATTGCGAGAATTGCATTGATAATCCTTGTTGTTTGCGTTTTTGCCGTGATTATTTTTGACAAAACTCAGTTGAAATTCAATGAAGATGAAATCATTAAAGATTGATAAAAATGAATAAAAAAATCCTGTTGCTTCTCTGTTTTTTAATTATCTTCGTTACATTAATTTTTGGAAAAAACAAAATTTCATATCGTAACGAAATTGAAATTAAAAATTATTACAACAGCAATATTATTAATCTTTCAGAATCACAGCTCACCGAATTTCTCAATTCAGAAAATCAGGAAAAATATCATATCAAGACCGCAGACGATTTTATCACTTCTCTGAGATACGAATTTAGAATCAAACATTCATTCCCATTTGGGCACACACAAATTGACAAATTAATATTTAAACGAAGCATATATTATAATAATGAAATCAAAGATAATTCGTATTTTGGAGCAGAAATCAGACAATATTTCAGCAGAAATTTTAATATCACATTTAAATATTTTTATTACCCCAAAATTTATGTAAACCATTATGAAAGCGTTTTAGATGAAGACAATTATCACGAATTTTCATACTCAAAAAATTATTATAATTCAATTTTGAGATGGAAAATATCAAACAATGTCCGATTAGATTATCAGTTTAAATTTTCGCAATTTTTTCATAATGGATATTTTACAGAATATGATGCAAATTGCTTTGAGAGCGTAATTGGCTCAAAAATAATTTCAACAGAAAATTCAAAATTGTATTTTCGATATTCATATAAAATTTCAAAAGCTCAAGCAGAAAAAGCATTTGAAAATTTGGCTGAAATTGATGAAATAAAGGACCCATCTTATGAATCAAATATTTATTATTTTTCCTTTTCGACTCCAATTAATTTGAAAATCTTTTCAAGCCCTTTGAAATTTTCCTCAAATGTTGAATTTGAAGAGAGGTTTTATCAATCAAATCAGGCGCTTGAAATTGATCCGTATCATTTTGGACGAAACGATAAAATTTTTGAGGTTGAATCATTTCTGAAATGTTCTTTGAGCGGAATAAAATTAAAACTATTTTACAAGTATAAAACTCGAAAAACTTCGTCTGCTGCCGGAAATTTTGTAGAAGAAGATAAAGAATATTCGAAATATGAAATTGGATTTACAATTGAGAAAAAGTTTAATTTTTGAGAATGATTTTTTGGAATTTGTTTAGAAAATTATAATAAATCTTGACAAGATTCAATTTTATATTAATTTTTGGTCAAATTTTTTTGAATAAAAATTTATGGTGAGTAATGAAAGATATAAAAATCTATAGTTTAGCGTTTTTTCTAATTATAGTGGTCATTTTTGGATGTGCAAAACCGAATGAGCCAAACATCAATAATATTTTGGAAATTGAGCAGATTTATCCGACTGTTGGCGAAGCAAGAGATGTTTATGTTTCTGATAATTTTATCTATATTGCAGAAGATCAAGGTGGATTTTCAATTTATGACAAGAATGATAACACTTTAGTTTGCCATTATTACGGTTCAATTGAAAACGCACGATTGATATCAGTTGTCGAAGAAGATAGTTTATTGTTCGTTTATGATAGATATGGAAGTCCCGCCACAATTATGGTTTTTGATATCTCAAGTATTGCAGAACCGGAAGAAAATGCCCCCATAACAGGGCAAACAGCAGACATTGAAGATATGATTGCCATTTCAGACGGCAGTGGTGGCATTGATGTATTCTGGACCAGACCTAATGAGTTTTTGGGTGGAAAATATTCTGAAGGTGGTTATGTTTCATCAGAACCTTTCCAAAATTCCATAAATGGTTTTGATTTAGATAGTGAAAACAATTATGTTTATATTACTGGTGACCAATTAGGTCTATACGTTTGTAAATACGAATTTGTCTATGATGGTGAATTTTTGATTTCAATTATTGAATCAATATTACATATTGATACTCCCGGTGAAGCATTGGCAGTAAAAGTTATCGACAATTATGCATTCGTCTCATGCAAGGAAGAGGGGTTTGTAACTATTGATATTTCTGACAAAGAAAATCTAATTATTGTCTATCAAGATGATACTTCGGGTTGGGCTCAATCAATTGATGCTGGAGGCGATTATCTGGTCGTCGGTTCTGGCGGTGGCGGTGTTTATCTATATGATATTTCTGATATAGAAAATCCCAGATTTTTAGATAGAATTGATGATGACGAAATTGGTTATACATATAAAGTAGTTATCGAAAATGAGCAAATTTTTGCTGCAACTAAAAGAGGAATTTATAAATTAAAAATAAACAGATAAAAAGGAGAAAATAATGAAAAAAGTATTTATTTTTATGTCGGTTTTTATGTTGATTTCAGCAGCATTTTTATCTGCTGAAAAAGTAGAAATCACTGAAAATTCAGGAAAGCAATTGTTTGAAATTACGAACTCAAATGAGAATTCAATTGAACTGCAATTCTCACTTTCTGGTTATGATACCGAAATCGTAACTCAAAATGGAAAGGAATATCAAAAGATAAGTTGCCAAGATGAAGGCAGTTTTACAGAATTTGGCAAACCGGATTTACCAAGAATTACTCGCTTAATAGCTTTGCCAAATAGAGGTTTTGCTTCAATTGAAGTTTGTAATATCGAATATGAACATCAAATTGGAGTAGAAATTTATCCGTTTCAAATTGAACTTGATAAGACAAATCATAACACAACTCAATTTAACATTGATTCAGAATTTTATCAAAAAGGAGAAATGTTTCCGCCAAAGATTGCTGAAATTGGTTCGCCAGCAATATTAAGAGACATTCGAGTTGCAAATCTGACAATCAATCCATTTCAATATAATCCACAAACAAAAGAACTTCATATAATCAAAAATGCTGAAATCAAGATAACTTACGATGAGAAAATTGGTGAAAACGAGAAAACAAATCATAGAAAAATCTCGCGTTTTTTCGAACCATTATATGAATCAAATATTTTGAATTACGAATCTGGTCGGGATATTGAATATCAAGAGCCGACATATTTATTCATCTATTCTGATAATTCCTCTGTAGAATCCGACCTCCAATATCTAATAGATTGGAAGCATCAAAAGGGATTCAATGTAATTGCAGCGAATACTTCTGAAACAGGCACTACTTCATATTCCATCAAAAATTATATTCAAAATTTGTATGACACTTCTGAAAATCCACCAGAATTTATATGTCTCGTAGGCGATGCAAGTGGAAGTTATTCTGTTCCCACAAGCTCATATGATGGTGGAGAAGGCGACCAATATTATGCATTATTGGAAGGCGGAGATATTTTGGCAGATGCTTATGTCGGACGAATCTCATTTGGCTCAATTACAGAATTTGAAACAATTTTGAGCAAGATTTTCAATTACGAAAGAGAACCATATCTTGGAAATACCGATTGGTATAACAAGGTTTCATTAGTCGGTGATCCAAGTTCTTCAGGACAATCCTGCATAATGGCATCAAAAAATATTAAAGAGATAATCAATGCAAATACAACAGGTTTTTCATTCGATGAAATCTATTCATCTCCGTGGGTTTCTCAGATAAGTTCTTCTCTAAATAATGGAGTTATGTATTATAATTACCGCGGATGGTATGATGTGAGTGGTTGGGGCAGCGGTGATATTTATAATCTTAATAATGGTTTTATGTTGCCTGTGGCTGTTGTTTTAACTTGTGGAACAGGAGATTTTGCAAACTACACTTCGCTCAGTGAAGTATTTCTTCGAGCCGGCACTGTAAGTGTTCCGAAAGGAGCAATTGCCTCAATTGCTACCGCGACAATTACTACTCATACCTGTTTCAACAACTGTGTCTCTATCGGAACCGCAGCTGGTTTATTTCAGGACAAAATTTATAATATGGGCGGTGCTTTAACAAGAGGAAAACTCAGTTTATATCTCAATTATCCAAATAATCCAAACGATTGGGTAAATAGATTTTCTTATTGGAATAATTTGATGGGTGATCCCGGAATGGAGGTCTGGACTGGAGTTCCGAAGGAGATGAATATTACTTACGATTCTCAAATTTCAGTCGGAACTAATTTGTTGGAAGTAACTGTTGAAACAACTGGCAGTCAACCGATTGAAAGTGCGTGGGTTACCGCATTGATGGGCGATGACGAAATATTTTCAACTGGATATACTGACGAAGATGGAAAAATTTTTCTCACAATTGATGCTGCCACAAGTGGAACTGTAAATCTAACCGTCACAAAACACAATTTCATTCCTCATTTAGGCAGTTTTGAAATCTCTCAATTTGATAAATTTGTGAATGTTTACAATTTCGAAATTGACGATGATAATTCGGAAGAATCTTCCGGAAACGGAAATGGAATAATCAATCCAAATGAAAATATCGAACTAAATGTTAGTTTGAAAAATTTTGGAAGTTTGACTGCAAATAATGTCTCGGCAACAATTTCAACAGAAAATGAATTCGTAACAATTTCTGATGCTACTGAAAATTTTGGAGATATTTCTTCTGGCGATAATACTTTTTCTGATGACGATTTTAATTTAGAAATTGCAGAAAATAGTTTGGGCGGAACTGAAATAATTCTCGATGTTTTGATTTCCGATAACAGCGACAATCAATGGAATGATAAAATATTTTTGGTTGTCGAAGGACCGAATATTTATGCAAATGATTATTCAATTTTTGATGACAATAATGGAATTTGGGATCCGGGCGAATCCGTCGAATTAGCCGTAAATCTAAAAAATATCGGTTCCGTTTCTGCAAACAATCTTGATGGAATATTACGATGCGAAGATGAATCAATCACATTAATCGATAGTTTGGGAACATTTGGAAATATTTCTGCTGGCGGAGAATCATCTAATTCTGGAGATTTATTCGAATGTGAAGCGAATTCACAAATTATTCCCGGAACACAAATTTCTTTTTCAATATTACTTACAAATGCCGATGGATACAGCAATGAAATATATTTTGTAATAGAAATTGGAGAACCAGCCATCAATGACCCGCTTGGTCCCGACGAATACGGATATTACGCTTACGATGATGGAGATGTTGAATACGACCTTGCACCAACTTATTCCTGGATTGAAATTGATCCTGATTACGGCGGTGCAGGAACAAATCTTTCTCTGTATGATAACGGTGATACTGGCGACATTGAAATAATCGATATTCCATTTACAATATTTTTTTATGGCAGAAGATATTCTGAAATAACGGTCTGTTCAAATGGTTGGATTGCTCTCGGAGAATCAGAACAGTCTTCATTTATGAATTGGAACATTCCAAGTTCTCTCGGACCATCTCCAATAATTGCTCCATTCTGGGATGATTTATCCATCGGGAGTGGCGATGTGTTTTATTATTTCGATGAAATCGCACATTACATTGTTGTCGAATGGTCACGAGTACAGAATGATTACGACAATTCAGAAGAAACATTTCAAGTAATAATTTATGATCAAGATTTTTATCCAACTCTAACTGGCGACGCTGAAATTCTCTTTCAATACAAAACTGTGAACAATGTCGACCAAGGGAATTATTATAGCAGTTATGTTGACCACGGCGAATTTGCAACTGTTGGTTTGGAGAATCATTCGAGCACAACTGGTTTGGAATACACATTCTCAAATTCATATCCGACTGCCGCTAAACATCTCGAAAACAATATGGCAATTTTCTTCACAACAAACGGAGCAAATATTGTTGAGCCGCCTGTCGCAGAAATAAGTCAGGATAATTTCCAATTCACGATCTTAGAAAATGACAATGATTCTCAAACTTTAGAAATTTCAAATTCTGGTGAGGCAAATTTAACTTACAGTATTTCAAAGTATTATCAAGACACAAAAGATAGCGGCGGTCCAGACGATTATGGATATCAATGGATTGACAGCAATGAACAGAATGGTCCAGAATATAATTGGATTGATATTTCAGATGTTGGAACACAAGTTTCATTTGCAAACAACGACACAGGTACAGATTTAATACCAATCGGATTTACATTTAATTTTTACGGAGAAGATTACACGCAATTCCGCATTAATCCGAATGGCTGGATTGGTTTTGGAAATGATAATTCGCAATACAATAATTTCTCCATCCCATCATCTTCTGCTCCCAAACCTGCACTTCTTACATTTTGGGACGACTTAAATCCTGAAAATGAAAGTCCAAATGGTGCACCAGGAGGAAATGTATATTATCATTCAAACGCTGAACGACTCGTTGTTTGGTTCGATGATGTTGTTGAATGGTCTAATTGGAATCCGGATGGCATTTATAATTTCCAAATGATTCTCTATCCAAATGGTGAAATTCTATTTCAATATAATTCAATGAACGGAACGACAAATTCCGCAACAATAGGAATTCAAAATGCAGGTGGAAGTGACGGACTGCAAGTTGCTTACAACTCAAATTATGTTGAAAATAATTTAGCAATTCGCTTCAAACAAATTTTGAATTGGACAAATGTTTCACCTCAATCTGGTTTTATTACTTCCGGTAATACCGAGATAATCACCATTTCTGTAGCATCTGACGAACTTGATTTGGGAGATTATCTTTGCAATTTAATTCTCTCCACAAATGACCCCAACTTGAGTGAAGTTACAATTTCTGTAAATCTATCTGTAGTTTCAGATGCTGTTGATTACGGTGATGTGGATGAAAACGGAGAAATACAGGCATTTGATGCTGCTTTAACTTTGCAATATTCCGCAGGTTTGATAGAATTTGAAGAATGGCAAATTTTAGCAGGAGATGTCGATGGCAATGGAATTGTTCAGGCATATGATGCAGCACTAATCTTACAATATTCCGCAGATTTGATTGATGAATTTCCGGTGGAAGGAAAATAAAAAAATGAAGATTAAAATGAAGAAATTATTTATGTTACTGATTTTGCCAGTCATTCTGAATGCACAAATCCAATGGCAAAATGAAGGCGTTCCAATCCGACAAGGTGTTAATATCGAGTGGTCGCGTTCTGCTACTTTGATGAGCGATGGCTCGGTCATTTATGTCTGGTCTGATACAAGAATGGGCGACCGCGATGTCTGGGCTCAGAAGGTAGATGAAGAAGGAAATTTGCTTTGGGGCGACGATGGAATTCTTGTTAATGGAGAACTCAATCGCCAAGAAGACCCTGTCGTTATCAACACAAACGATGGCTGTATTGTTGTTTGGATAGATTTTCGCAACGAAGATGCCGGAGATGTTTATGCTCAAAAATTAGACAATAACGGAAATTTGCTTTGGAATGAAAGCGGAATTTCTTTATGCCTTGCTGAAGATATTCAGATTTCTCTAAATATCGTAAATGACAATAGCGGCGGAGCTTATGTAATTTGGCTTGATAGCAGAAATACGGGTGGAAAAGATATTTATGGTACGCATATCGATTCTTCTGGAAATATTGTTGCTGGCTGGACACAAGATGGCAATCCAATCGCTGCGGAAAGCGGTGCACAAGATGGTCATACATTTTGGGAAGATGGCGACGGTGGAGCAATCCTCGCGTGGCACGATACGAGAAATGCCGATAATGAAGATATCTATATCCAGCGAATTTTGGCCGACGGAACATTGCTTTTTGGCGAAGGTGGAATTCCTCTTTGCAACGCAGTTGAAACGCAAGAAAATGTGAAAATTGCTCCCGATGGAACTGGCTCTTTTATTCTTGTTTGGCGTGACAAAAGAAATGAAAATGATGGAGATATTTTCGCACAAAGAATTGATTTATACGGAAATTTGATTTGGGAAAATGAGAAAGAAATATATGTTGGCTCGGGAATTCAACAAAATCCACGAATAACTTCTTCGTCAGATGGAGGCGCAATAATCGTTTGGGAAGATGGACGAAATGACCCTTATTTTGTTGATATTTACTCACAAAAAATTGATGTAAACGGAAATTTGATTTGGTCTGAAACTGGAATTCCTCTTTGCACTTCCGAAAATGACCAGTCAGATCCACGACTAATTAATGATAGAAATGGCGGATGTCACTTCGTTTGGGCTGATGGACGAAATGCTGGACATCCTTACGAAGACATCTATTTGCAACATCTTGACTCAAGCGGAAATGCTCTTCTGCAAGAGAACGGCGAATCCATTTGCGATGAAAGTCGCGAACAATCCTCACCTTTATTAAGAAGAAATAATAACGGAAATCTATTTTCAGTTTGGGCTGATAATCGAACCGGTTCAACAGGAATTTACCTCCAAATTCTTGATGAAAATGATAATCTCATTCTAAATGAAAATGGCGAAATTATATTTTATGGATTGTGTGGCGATGCAAAAAATTATGAAATGATTTTCAATGGAAATCAATCAATAATCGTTTGGGAAGATACGAGAAATCCATATATTGGGAAGAAAATTTACATCCAAGTTTTGAACGATGACGGTTCAATAAATTTGTCTGAAAATGGCTTTCCAATTGCATTAACTGAAGAATTTGCTCAAGAAAATCCGAACATAATATTGAGCTTCGATATGAATCAAACTGTGATAGTTTGGGAAGAGCAAAGAGATGATAACAAACATATTTATGCCCAGTCCGTTGATGTTAATGGAAATTTATTTTGGTCTGAAAATGGCTTGCTTGTCAGCACTTTTGATTCGGATAAAGTTGGAGCAAAAATATCTTCTGAATCTTCAAAAATTAAATCTACAAATTATTACATCGGATGGACAGATCACAGTGGAGATTTATGGAATCCTGTTATTCAGATTCGTGCTCAGAAAATTCAAGACGGAGAAGTTCAATGGGGTGATGAAGGAATTTCAGTCGCAGATTTTACTGGCGATGATGTTTTGACAGATTTGGTTGGACGCTACTTTATTTGGCAAAATGAGGAATGGAATAATTTCAATATTTATGCGAAATTACTCGATGCGGATGGAAATGCAGCAGAAGGTTGGAATGAAAATGGACTTCCAATTTGCGAAGCTTCTGGAAACCAGCAAAATGCAAAAGGAATTATGACTGAACAAGGATTGTTGGTTGTTTGGGAAGATTTGAGAAATGGAAATCTCGATATTTATGGGCAAATAATCAATTCAACTGGAGAAATTTTGTGGCAGGAAAATGGTCTGCCGCTTGTTGTTGAGGAAAATGACCAAACACTTTCAGATATTATTTTCGATAACGAAATTTATCTTCTTTGGAAAGATTTTCGCTCGGGAATTCAAGACGATATTTATATGCAAAAATTCGATGCCGATGGCTCGGAATTATGGCAATCTGGCGGAATTCCTGTCGTGGACGAAGTGAGCAATCAGGTTGCTTCTTGCGTTACAAATGTGAGTGGAAAATTTTCTATATTTTGGGAAGATTATCGCGATGGAGACCAATCTAATCTTTATGCTCAAACTTTGGATTGCGATGGAATTTGCGAATGGGAAAATGACGGAATAGTTGTCTGCAACAGCATAAAAAAACAAAATCAACCAATTGCAGTTTCTGGCGAAAATAATTCTTATGTAATTTGGGAAGATACTCGCTCAAGCGGAAAAACAGATATCTATAACATTTATGCCCAAAAAATTTACATTGAATCCGACCAATCAATAATTTACGGAGATGTAAATGGTGATGAAAATGTTTCTTCGTTTGATGCTGCTCTGACTTTGCAATATTCAGCTGGGCTTATTTCAGATTGGACTGAAAATCAAATTACAGCAGGAGATGTGGATGGAAATGAAAATGTTTCTTCGTTTGATGCCGCTCTAATTCTGCAATATTCCGCAGGAATTATTGACGAATTTCCGGTGGAATGAAAAAAATAATCTTATTTCTATCTCTGCTTATTATCCATTCAATTTTAATTTCACAAATTTCGTTAGACCCAAGATATCATACATATTCTGAAATTAAAGCAGAATTAGATTCGTTACAAGAATTATATCCAGATTTAGTTTTTGTCGATTCAATTGGCGTTACATCTGCCGAAAATATTCCAATTTGGGCAGTCAAAATCTCCGATAACGCATCAATTGATGAGGACGAACCGGCTGTTATGTATGCAGGACAATGCCACGCCGAGGAAGTTCTTGGCGTCGAAATCACAATGTGGATGATAAATGAAATTTTGGAAAAAAGATTTTTGCAACCTTATTCTATCTGGATTTCGCAGCTTGAAATCTGGTTCATTCCATCATATAATCCAGAAGGATTGCAAGTTGTGATGGATGGATGGGATACATCGTTCCGAAAGAATAAGCGAGATAACAATTTGAATGACAATTTCGATTTTATCGAAGGACCGGGAAATGATATCGACGGCATAGATTTGAATCGAAATTACTCTTTCAATTGGATTCACGGCGATACTCTTTGGGCGCCTGGAACAGACCAATTATGGGATTATTATCGCGGTCCAGCTCCATTTTCAGAGGGCGGAACTCAAGCAGTTCGCGATTTAGCAGAAGAACAACATTTTATTTTTTCTATAAATTGGCATTCATCAAGGACAGGAAATTTCTCCGAAAAGGTCTTTTATTCCTTCGAATGGGATGGTGAAAAACGCAGCCCAGATTTTGAATTCAATCAGATTGTTGGCGAGACGGTTGCTTCGTTTATTCAAACCGAAGATGGAACTGGAAGTTACGAACCCTCTCCATCTCGAGGACGAAAGGGCAGTGCACACGATTGGTTTTATCAAGCTCACGGCACAACGCAACTTTTGATTGAATGCGGAACATCAAACCTGCAACCAGATTCCTCACTTGTTGACGATACTTGCGAAAGATGCAGTGCAGGCGCCTATTGGCTCCTAAATAGAATTATTGGATATAATGCCGATATGTCACTTCTGACAGGTCATATTACAGATGTCGAAACTGATGAGCCGCTCGTTGCAGAAATTATTGTGGAAGAGAAAAATGCGCCTTTTTTCGCGCCACGATTATCTGATGAAACTTATGGACGATATTGGCGACAGCTTCTACCGGGAACTTATACACTTAAATTTCAAAAAAAGGGATATGAGGAATTTATTTTGAATGATGTAACTGTGAATAATTCTACTTGGACTGTAAAAAATGCGGAACTCGTTCCCCTATCGGAAGTTACACTTATTGGAACAATAACTTCAAATGATGAGCAAATTCCGGCAAATATAAAAATTTATGATATCGAAAATGATGAATATTATTTTGAAAATGGAAATTTCAATATCTCAGTTTTTGAGGGAATTCACAAAATTGAAATCACTTCGGAAAATTGCGTCCCATTCATCGATTCTCTCAATTTTTCAGGAGAACTAATTGAGTTGGACATTGAACTTGCTCCTGAAAATGTCATTTTTTCCGAAAATTGGGAAAACGGTTCTCCTTCAAATAATTGGCAGATTGATGGCAATTGGAATGTTCAATATTTTGACGAGATTGGAGATTATGCAATTTCGCTTACTTCTGGTGAATTTTACACTTCAAATGAGAATTCCTTGCTAACGCTTGAAAATCCAATCAATCTCCAAAATTCTGAAAATGCTATTTTGTCTTTTCAGCAAAAATATTATACTGAACACGACTACGACATTTGTGCGATTCAGCTCTCTTCTGATGCTGAAAATTGGGACGAGATTCTTGCATTTTCTGGAATTGAAAATGAATGGCAAAATGTCTTTATTCTGCTAACAAATTATCTGAGAAATGATTTATATTTGCGTCTTTGTTTTACTTCTGATGAGACAATTAACGATCCTGGCTGGTGGATAAAAAATATCAAAATTATTACATCGGATTCCACTAATTTCATTTACGGTGATGTGGACGGAAATGGCTCTGTTACTTCTTTTGATGCAGCATTGACTTTACAATATTCCGCCGGGCTTATTTCTAATTGGACGGATAATCAAATAATTGCCGGCGATGTGAATGGTGATGACAATATTTCCTCATTTGATGCTGCGCTTATTCTACAATATTCTGCTGGAATTATTGACGAATTTCCGGTTGAAAATAAATATACAAAATAAAATTTGAGGAATATGAAAAAAAATTTTACTCTATTAGCAATTTTAATTTTCTCTGTTTCATTTGCAAATCAAATATTTCAATTTGAAAATGTCGACAATAAAATTTTGGGACATTTTGAAAATGAGAATATCCAAGCGCATCAAACTAAAAATAAAATCACAAAAATCATTGCAATACCAGCTAAAAATGTGAAAATTGAAATTCATAATTGTGAAATTTCTATCTTCAAAAAAGATGGAGAATTTATCCAAAATACTTTCGTTAATGGCGAAAAATTTGTGAGAGCAGAAAATTCCTTCGTGATGAGAGAACTTTTTGGGCATAAAATTTCAATAAAACTTTTTTCAGAAAATAATAAAAATATTTCGGTTCTAAAAAATCTTGATTTTGAAATTAAACCACAAAATTTGGAACATTATTCTGAAAAAATATCTCACGCCTTTTTGCCAATTTATCAAACAATAATTGAAAATTTTGAAAGCTCATATTTGGCGGAAGCTGAAGTAGTTCCATCTAAAATGCTGATAATTGCCCCATCTTCAACCACAGAATGTTTGGAGAGTTACATAAATTGGAAGCAAGCAAAAGGAATCTCTACAACCGTCGTTACATCGGAAGAAATTGGAACAACAAGCGTGGAAATAAAAACTTATTTACAAAATTTGTATGATTCATCTGAACAACCGCCAGATTATCTTTTGCTAATCGGCGATGTAGATGGAAGTTATGAAATTCCTTCTTTTTATTTTGGCGACGATGATGATGTTTCTGACCATCCTTATACATTATTGGATGGAGATGACTATTTTCCAGAAATGCTTGTTGGCCGCATTTCAATTGATTCTCTGATGGAACTTGTTACGATTCTGAATAAAATTTTAGCATATGAAAAGACGCCTTATGTGGAAAATCCGGATTGGCTAACAAGAGCGATTCTGGTTGCCGGAAATTATAGCACTTCTCCTCCGATTCCATCAACGCCGGTAAAGGTTTCTCGCTGGCTTTGGGAGAAAATGCTAAATTATGGATATTCTCAAGTTGATACAGTTTTCTATCCGCCAACATATCCCGGAACTTCTGAAATTTCATCATCAATAAATAATGGCGTCGGCTTTGTAAATTATCGTGGCTGGGGTGATGCAAATGGCTGGCATTATCCATATTTTCATAGCGAAAATATTGAAGCATTATCAAATGGATACTTTTTGCCAGTTGTTACTTCTTTTGTGTGCAATACGGGAGATTTCGCAAATAATGTCGATCCTTGCTTTGGTGAAACTTGGCTTCGAGCTGGTACGCCAAGCTTACCAAAAGGTGCAGTCGTATTTGTCGGACCATCAGATCTTCATACAAGCACAAAATATAATAATTCACTCTTTTCTGGATTTTATTATGGAATGTTAGACGAAAATATTTTGATCTTCGGCCAAGCACTATTACGAGGAAAACTTGAATTGTATAACAACTTTCCGCTGAATCAGGAAGACGAGGATGATGTGGAATTTTATTTTCATGTTTACAATATTTTAGGCGATCCTTCGCTTTCAATGTGGACACAAATTCCTGAGGAGATAAATTGCAATTTGCCCGGTGAAATTAGTTTGGGAACAAATTATTTGGAAATTTCTATTCCAAATTTTGACGATGGAATTGTGACCGCCATCAAAGAAAATGAGTTCTCTGAAACCGCGATAATTGGAGCCGGAAATGCGGTTCTTTACTTCAATTCTCAAACTGAAGGCGAAATTACAATTACGATTACTAAACCAAATTATTATCCGCTAATTGAAACGGTGCAAGTTGTTACTGCAGAAAGTGATATTGGTCTGCTTAATATTGAATCCGATTCAGAAATTATTGCAGGAAATCAGATAAATTTATTACTCACTTTAAAAAATTTTGGAGCACAAACTGAAAATAATATTTCGGCAATTCTAACTTCAAATAGTGCATTCATAACATTTTCTGATGATAATGCAGAATTTGGAAATCTTGCACCGAATGCTACTGCAGAAGAAACTTTTCAAATTGAAATTTTTCCAAATTGTCCAAATGGTGAAATTCTGGAATTTACTCTTGAAATTTCAAACGAAAATGATGCGAAATTTGAATTATTTACATACAGTTTACTTTACGAAGTTGTCGAAGTTGAAGTCCAAGATGAAAATGGTATTTTAGAGCCAGGAGAAGAACGCGAAATTCAGGTTACAATAAATAATATTGGCACGATTGAACCATTAAATCTTTCTGCTGAATTATCCACAAATATCGATGCGGTTGTCATAATAGATAATTTTAGTACAGTAGAAAATGATATTGCAACTTTTACTGTCGCTGCTGCAAACGATTGCTCGATTGGGAAGTTGATAAATTTCACAATTCAATTATCAGATGAAATTGGATTAGAAACTTCCGCAAATTTCTATCTTGAAATTGGAGAAGTAACAAATTTAACGCCGACTGGTCCTGATTCTTTTGGCTATTATGCGTACGATAGTTATGATGTGAATTACGCTGAATGTCCAGTTTATGAATGGATTGAGATTGATCCAGAAGATGGTGGAAATGGAACTGTTTTCGAATTAGGAGATGACCGTTCAGAGACAATTGAGCTTCCAATGAATTTCAAATTTTATGATGAGATTTGTGACAGTTTAACGATTTGCACAAACGGCTGGATTTCATTCAATCCAACTTGGGAAACATATTTCAGAAATTGGAATATCCCTTCTGCACTTGGTCCTTATGGAATGGTGTCGGCATTTTGGGATGATCTCATCGGACCTCCAATTGATGATGCGCACGAATATATGCGAATTTGTTATGATTATCTCGAAACTGAAAATATTTTTGTTATTGAGTGGAATAATTGTGTAAATCGATATGACGATGAATCGGTCGAAAAGTTTGAAATTGTACTTTATGATTCCGAATTTTATCCTACAGAAAGTGGAAATGGTGAGATTCAAATAAATTATCAAACAGTTAGCAATGTCGATGCATCAAGTAACTACGCGACGGTTGGTATCGAAAATTTTGAACAATCCAGTGGACTACTTTATACTTATGCAAATATCTATCCGAATAGTGCGACGCAACTTGAAAATAATTTTTCGATAAAATTCACGACAAATTCGCCTGA
>JACNJR010000048.1 GCA_014382495.1 Candidatus Cloacimonadota bacterium
TTGTTGGCGATGTGAAGAATGAAATTTATAGACAAACAGCAATTTCTGTCGGTGATGGCATCAAAACCGCAATGATAATTGCTGAAAATATTACTAAAAAAAAGTAAAATGAAAATAATTGGCAAAACCGGAACTGACGATCTCGCGATGGTTTACATCGCAGAGATGAATAATGGAAAAATGGTAGAATTTGTCGAATCAATCCAACCACCAATTCCACGAGAAAAAAAATGGGTTCTAATTTTATCAACCCTTTTCGGTTGTCCCGTCGGATGCGGATTTTGCGATGCTGGCAAATATTATCAGGGAAAACTTTCCAAAGATGAAATTTTTGCCCAAATTGATTTCTTAATTACGAATCGCTTTCCAAATAGAAAAATTCCTATTCCAAAATTTAAAATCCAGTTTGCAAGAATGGGCGACCCGGCATTTAACGAAAATGTATTGCGTGTCCTTGAAGAACTTCCGCATAGATATGACGCTAAAGGACTTATGCCCTGCATCTCAACGATTGCTCCTTCCGGGACAGAAAATTTTTTTGAAGAATTAATTCATATCAAAAAAAAATTGTATAAAAATAGATTTCAACTCCAATTCTCAATTCATACAACGGACGATAAAATGCGCGATTGGCTAATTCCTGCTAAAAAATGGAACTTGTCGAAAATAGCTCAATTCGGTGAAAAATATTTTGAGAATGGTGACAGAAAAATTACTCTTAATTTTGTGCTTGTAAATGGAATTTCTGTCGAGCCAAAAATCCTTCATAAGCATTTTTCTCCTGAAAAATTTCTTATTAAAATTACTCCATTGAATCCGACTTATCAGGCAGAAAAAAATGAACTCTCATCATACATAAATCCATATCAAAAAAATGAAGATTATGAAATTGTGAACGAACTTCGCGCATTTGGATATGATGTGATAATAAGTATCGGAGAAGTTGATGAGAACTACATCGGAAGCAATTGTGGCCAATATGTAGCACGCCATCTAAAGGAAAAAAAGAGTATCAAAAATGGATATAAATATAGAATTCAAAAACATCATTAATTGGGAAAATTCTGTTTTTCTTGACAAATATTTTTCATACTTTTCCTAATGGTTTTTATGTAGAAGGCAGAATGAAAAAAGTAAATAAAATCGAAAACGGAATGAAGACAGGAAAGTGGATTTGGTCTTATGATAATGGTCAGATTGAAGTTGAGGGTTTTTACAAATCCGGGCGATTAGACAGCCATTGGATTTGGTATCACAAGAACGGAAAGATCGCCTTGGAAGCAACTTACAAACAGGGAAAAGCGGATGGGAAATATTGCGAGTATTTCAAAAATGGAAATGTCAAAGAATGTGGCGAATACAATTCTGGAAAAAGAACTGGAAAATGGATAGAATATTTTTCAAACAAAACAATAAAGAGAGTTGGTAAATATTCTACTGGAAAGAAAGTCGAAAAGTGGATTTCGTATTTTGCCAACGGAAATGTGAAAAAAGAGGAAAATTACGATACAGGAAAGTTCGTTTGTTATTATCAAAATACCCAAATTGAGATGAAGGGATTTATGAAAAACGGAAAGCCAAATGGGAAATGGGTTGAATACTACCAAAATGGGGAAATCAAAAAAGAGGTAAATTACAAAGCGAATAAAATGGACGGGAAATGGATTTGGTTTTACGATAATGGCAAAATAAAGAAAGTCGGTTATTACAAAAATGGTAAAAGAAATGGAGAATTCCTTTACTACTACAAAAGTGGAAAAATCCAAAAGAGGGAAAACTGGGAAAATAGCAAATTAATCCGCACAGGAAAATGACGAGAAGTAGAATTTCTACAATTTTTTAAATATTTAATTTTCGATAATCACTATTTATCACATTATGTGAGAATCAATTACTCGCGGGTATAGCTCAGTGGTAGAGTCGTAGCTTCCCAAGCTACTGGTCGCGAGTTCGAATCTCGTTGCCCGCTCCATTTATTATGAATATTCTATTATTTAACGGAAAAATTTTCACCCAAGATGAGAAAAATCCTCTCGCAAATTCGCTTTATATCGAAGGAAATAAGATAAAGAAAGTTGGAAATTTTGCGGAGATAAAAACTGATATTAAGCCACAAACCGAAAAAATAAATTTGAATGGAAAAGTTGTGCTTCCCGGCTTTATTGACACACATACACATTTCATCAAATATGCTTTATCAAAAGAAAATATTGATTTTTCAAATGCAAAAAATCTTGCAGAAGTTGAAGAAAAATTAATCGATTATCGGAAAAAAAATAGAAGCAAATCCGATTGGATTATTGGTTTTGGGTGGAATAAAAATTTATGGAATGAAACTAAAAATTTCAATAAATATTTTCTTGATAAAATTTTTCCTCACAATCCTGTTTATCTCTCAAGTAAGGATGGACACACATTTCTTTGCAATTCAAAAGCATTAAAAATAGCTGGAATTTCAAAAGACACAAAATCTTCTGAAGGTTGTGAAATCGGATTTTTCAAAGATGGTTCGCCGAATGGTTTTCTTTATGAAAATGCCTGGAAATTAATTCACAAAGTCAGAAAAAAATTGCCATTTGAGAAACAGAAAAAACTCTTAAAATCCGCAATATCAGAAGCACATAGTTTGGGCTTAACTGGCATTCACAATATGGGAAACGAGAACGCAGATAAACTTTTTTCATCGCTACAAAATGAAAATGAATTGAAACTCAGAATCTGTTGGCACTTTCCTTTGGAATTGCTTGATGAGATGATTGAAAATGGCGTCAAATCATATTCTGGTGATGAATGGATAAAAATCGGCGGTGTGAAACTTTTTATCGATGGCTCAATTGGCTCGCAATCCGCATATATGTTCCATCAATATACTGACTCCAAAAATTACGGATATTTGGTCAGAAGCGAAGAAGGATTTTACAAAATAGTTGAGAAAGCGACAAGATCAGGAATTGCAACTTCGACACACGCAATCGGTGACAGGGGAGTGAATATCGTTATAAATTCAATTGAGAAAGTGAACAAACGGCTTGGCGAAAAGCTTTTTCATAGAATTGAGCATTTGCAATGCGTAACTCCAGAAGATCAAAAGCGAGTAGCGAAGGAAGGTATTTATTGTGCAATGCAGCCAATTCATATTAGTTTGGATGTAAAAATTTCTGAAAAATATTTGGGAAAATATGCAAAAAATTCTTATCCATTCCGTTCACTTTTGAATTATGGAGCAAAAATTGGATTTGGTTCAGATGTTCCAATCGAAAATCATAATCCTTTTTTGGGAATTTATTCTGCTTTGGAGAGAAAATATCAGAATAATCCTGATAACCAAAGTTGGATTTCCGAACAAAAAATTTCAGTTGAAGAAGCGATAAAATCCTACACAATTTTTGCAGCTTTAGGTTCACAAAGTTCTGATAAAATTGGTTCAATTTGTAGTGGCAAACTCGCTGATATAATTATTATAGACGATTTTACAAACGA
>JACNJR010000054.1 GCA_014382495.1 Candidatus Cloacimonadota bacterium
GATTGGTTTTACAATCTCAATCCAACGTAAGTAAATTGGAATAAAATTATTTTTGTCTATTTTGATTTTACTTTTAGTAGTGGCTTTAGCTACATTGTTTTTAATAAAAGTGTAGAGTAACTTTTCGTCTTTTTGATAGTCAAAAACATAAGTTTTCGATTTTAAGATAGATTCAATTCTATCTTTAATTAATTGAAATTCTTTTGTTTCGTGGTTGCTTGGGGTTACATTCCAATTAAAGTCGTTGAGATAGAAAATATCTTTGATATTTACATAGTCAACAAAAGCAATTTTTTTGAAGTCAAATGCACCTAAAAAAGCAGGTGGCAAAGTTTTGTCAAAAGTTCGTGCTTTTCCGATTGTCAGAATGAGTTGAACAAACATAGTCGGAATGTCAAAATTCCCTGTTTTGGCTTCTGCCCATAAAAGTGGTGTTCGTCCAAATAAACCATCTTGTTTTGGAAAAACGGTAAAGTCAATATTTCCAAGAATTTCGGTTGTATCAAATCGCTTAAACCAGTCAGTTCCAACTTTGTTTTTTAGTTCTTCTTCTCGGATATTTTTATACTTCATTCTTCTTTTTATCTTTTTACGCTGTGGTTTGTTCTAATTGCCGCCCAACGGTAAGTATAAGAATAGTAGCCGATTATGAGCTTCAAACTTGTCAAGTTACAAGAACTTTTAAGCGGACTACAACCCTTGATATTACAACTATCTTGGCTATTATTTTTATACACTTTTTTTTTATCGATACTTGTATAAATTTGTCAAGTTTTCAAATAATTTTGCAAAAATAAATTCTTTTGAAATTTTAATTCTAACATTTTCAGCATTAAATTTTTGTTAATAAATATTTGACAACAATTTTACTTTACTTCGGTTTTGCCATAAAAATAAGAAGAAATTGGAGATTTGGATGAATAAAAATGATTCAGAAAAAAAGAAAGAGATGACTGAAAAATTTTTGAAAGAGAATATCAATAAAATCAAACACAAACTTATTATTTTAAGTGGAAAGGGTGGTGTTGGAAAAAGCACAATTGCTGTAAATCTTGCGTTCGGTCTGTCGAAAATTGGAAAAAAAGTTGGAGTTCTTGATGTGGATATTCACGGACCTTCGATAGCAAAACTCCTTGGAATTGAAGGAAGAGTTATCACAAAAAGCAAGAATGATAGACCTGGTCCAATCAGAGTTAATGACAATTTATTTGCGATGACAATCGCCTCTTTACTAAAAAATCCTGACGACCCAATAATTTGGCGAGGTCCATTAAAAATGGGAGTGATTAAACAATTTTTAAGCGATATTCAATGGCCAGTTTTAGATTATCTTATTATCGATTGTCCGCCTGGAACCGGCGATGAACCGCTTTCAGCTGTTCAAATTATTGGAAAATTAGATGGCTCAATAATCGTGTCAACTCCGCAAGATTTGGCGCTTTTGGATGTCCGAAAAACTATAAATTTTTCAGTTAAAATGAATGTTCCTATTCTCGGAATTATCCAGAATATGTCTGCATTCAAATGTCCACATTGTGGAAAAGAGATTGATGTTTTTTCTGGTTCAGGAATTAGCAAAGCTGTAAAAGATTTCGGAATTGAAGTTTTAGGAAAAATTCCCATCGATAAAAAAATTGCGGAATCTGGAGACGCAGGTTTAGGATTTATTCACAATTACGAAAATTTAGAATCTTCAAAAGAGATGTTGAAAATTATCGATAAAATTATGGAAAAAATCAGATAAAATATTCAAGTAACGAAACAATAATTGAAATCAAAACGCTTGCAATCGCAGCAGAAAAACAGCCATTGATTTTTATCTCTTTGAAAAATGCCGATGAAATAATCAACATCAAACCATTGATAAATATTAGAAAAATTCCAAAGGTAATTATTTCAATTGGAAAAAATATAATCACAAAAATCGGCTTCACAAGCGCATTCACAATTCCCAAAACAGCAGAAAATAAAATCGCTGTCAGAAAATCCTTGATATAAATCAGTTTCGTAAATTTGCTTACGAGATAGACCGCAAAACTGTAAATCAAAAGATGAATAAAGGTTTCCAAAAATACTCTCAAAAATTATTGTATATCTGTGTTTGGTGGAAAATTGGCGAGATTGTCACTCGGACTTATTTTGTCAGATTTATGAATTCGTTCAATAATTTTTTGAATTTCAAAAATTTCCTGTTCGCGCGATTTCTCTTTTATAATATGCTTGAATGACTGTTTGTAATCATCACTTTCGGGAATTCCTGTCGCGATAATCGTAACATACAATTTATTTTTCATATTTTTTTGAAGGACTAATCCTTCGATGATATTCGTCTCATTATTTGCTTCTTTTTTGATTTTCGAAATGATTTCGGTAAATTCTGAAAGCTTGATATCATAACCGGCTGTAATATTTATTAAAATTGCCTTGGAATTTTTTAGCGATAAATTGCTGAGAAGTGGATTTGAAATTGCTTCTTTGGTCGCTTGTTCAGCTTTATTTTCGCCTTCGCTTTCGCCGATTCCGATGAGCGCGTAGCCCATCTCCGACATCACAGTTTTTACATCTGCCAAATCAACATTGATATATCCATTTTTATTTATGATATTAGAAATAGCTTTCGCCGCATTGCAAAGGATGTTATCGGCTTTTTTGAAAGCTTCGAAGAGTCCCATATCACCATATTTTTCTTTTACTCGCTCGTTTGGAACGACAATCAAAGTATTCACATAATTTTTCAGCTCATTAATTCCGTCGTCGGCAAATTTTCGTTTGACAGTTCCTTCGCTTTCAAAAGGATAAGTAACGACAGCAACGGACATTATGTTATTTTCCTTTGCGATTTTTGCAATTATTGGAGATGCGCCTGTTCCAGTTCCACCGCCCATTCCCGCTGTGATGAACAAAATATCAGAATTGCAAAAAGATTGTAATAATTCGGTTTCATTTTCTTCTGCGGATTGTTTCCCAATTTCCGGGATACCGCCTGCGCCAAGTCCTTTTACCAATTTTTTTCCGATTTGGATAATATTATTAGATTCGGATAAATTTAGAACTTGCAAATCTGTATTCACTGCGATAAATTCAACTTCCGGTAATTGATTCTGAATCATTGTATTTATGGCATTATTTCCAGCGCCGCCAACTCCAATAATTTTTATTTTTGCTTTTCCAATCTGCTCATTTTTTTTGAACTTAAGCATTTTTTCCTCACCTTATTTCTAAGTAAAATTTTTTGAAGCAAACCACTTTTTCATTCTCCCGAACAATCTTTCAAACAGAGAATTATTGAATTCATTGCTGAATGGTTCGATATCAAAATTTGTTTTGCCCCAATAAAGCAAACCTATTACAGTTGCATATTTAGGGTCATTTAGATTATCTATTTCTCCATAAATTCCATTGAAATATGGATATCCTGTTTTCGTTGGCAAATTGAACATTTTTTCAAATAATTTATTAGTGCTTCGCAAATTCGCTGCGCCGCCTGAAATTGAAATTCCAGCAGTCATCATATCAAGATATTTGCTTTTTTTTATCTCATCTAAAACGAGTTTTGCAATCTCTTTCATCCTTGGATTGATGAGTGCAGCCACAAATCTTTCTGTTCGTTTGCTATCTTTATGTCCACCAATTCCTTGAATCGTTATCACTTTATTTTCATCGGCATCGTCTTGAATTGCAAATCCATATTTTATTTTTATCTCTTCGGCATTTTTACTTGGAGTTCGGAGTCCGACTGTCAAATCTCGTGTGATTTTTTCTCCGCCAAAAGGAATTATGCAACTGTATCTTATACTCTTTTCGTAATAAATAGAAACATCTGTTGTTCCGCCGCCTATATCGACTAAAATCGCACCTAATTTTCGTTCGTCGTCGTTTAGAACTGCGATTGATGATGCGATTGGTTGGAGAACGACATCTTTTATATTCAAACATAACAATTGCATTATTTTATAGAGATTCATAAGAGAATTTACATCCGCTGTAACGATGTGCACATCTGCTTTCAAACGAAATCCGCTCATCCCAATCGGATTGAGTATTTTCGTTTTCTTATCGATTGTAAAAAATTGAGGTTCAGCGTGAATTATTTTTCTATCCACAGGAAGTGGCGTGACAGATTTTGCGTCTTCGATTACTTTTTCGACATCAAGTTTTGAAATTTCATATGAATACTTTCGTGAGCGTTCAATTTTGGCAATCCCTTGGCTATCAAAGCTCCGTATCAATTCACCAGCAACTCCAACAAAAACATTTTCAGCATTAATGCCAGACATTTTTTCTGCTTGATTTATCGCTGTATCAACCGATTTTGAAGCGGTCTGGATATTCGTTATCATCCCTTGAGCCAATCCTTCTGAGCGATTTTCACCAATTCCACAAATCTTAATTTTATTGTTCGTATCAATCTTTGCGATTAGACAACAAATCTTCGTCGTTCCAATATCAAGTGCTGTAATAATTTTTTCTTTTGCCATTTTACCTTAAAATAATAATTTCGTTTTTCGAATCCGAAAACCTCAAATCAATTTCTGAATATTCTGCAATTGGATAATTATTATAAACAAAAAATAACTTTTCAATTTTCTCAAGAAATTTTTCTCGTCCTAACAAAAATTTTATTCCCGTATTTCTCTCAAACAACAAAACATTTCCATCAATAAATGAATAATTTGAAATTTTTTTAAGAAATTCAGGTTTTTTTCTCATAATTATTTTATAAATATTTAATAAAATTTTCAATGAGTTTTCAGATATTTTGTCTCCAATTGTCAAATTATTTATTTGTATTCCATCAAAAATCGGCAAATTATTTTTTTTGTTAATCGAAATTTTTTCGAGCAAATATCCTTCCTTGTCGATTGTAAAAATAATTTTTTTTGAGCCAATTATTTTCGCAATTGGCAATCTTTCATCAATTGATAAAATCAGAGTATTTGGAATTCGTCGAATAATTTTTGTATTTTTAATTTTAGGGAAATTATTTAGATTATTTTGTATCGATTCATTTCTAACCAAAAACATATTTTTATTATTAAATTTATTTTGCAACTTCCTCTTAATTAGCAACTTATCAATATTTTTAGTTTTGGAAATCTCAATCTTCTTTATGTTAAAAACTTTCCAATTTGACAATCCATAAAGTGAAAGATAAGCCGAACTAAAAGTGATAAGCAGAAATAAAATTAGTAATTTGAAAAACTGAATGAATCGATTTCGTTTTTTATTTTGTCGTTTCCTTTTTTTTTGCATTTTAAAATTTTCCCCAAAATTTTACTTCTGGTTGAAGATTCACAGAAAATTTTTTCTTCACTTCTTGTTTCATTTTTTGTATTAATTCAAAAACATTATTTGAAGCAGCTTTATCATTATTTACAATAAAATTTGCATGAAAATTTGAAATTTCTGCATCGCCAATTTTATATCCTTTCAAGCCACATTTTTCAATCAATTCTCCTGCAAAATAATTTTTCCCATTTTTAAAAACGGAACCAAATGTTTTTATGTCAAGAAGATGTTTTGAAACTCTTTTGTTAAAATATTTTTCGTATAATTTCTGAACTTCTTTCGGAGATTTTTTTGTAATTGAAATTTTTGTATTAAGAATTATGAAATTATTTTTGGCGATTTTCATTCTCCGATAATCAAAATTGATATTTTCGGATTTGATTATTTCAATTTCACCTTTTTCTGTTAAAATATCTATTTCACTAATTTTATCACCAATTGAATATCCAAAAGCACCCGCATTCATTCTAACCATTCCGCCAATTGTGCCAGGAATTCCGGACAAAAATTCCAAACCACTAATTCCGTTTTCTTCACAATTTTTTTGCATCTTTTTGGCATCAATATTTGCTGAAATTTCCAGAGATTTTTTCTTAATGATAAATTTCTGTTTCAAATTTTTTAAAGAAATTATAATTCCGTCAAAACCGTTATCAGAAATCAATAAATTAGAGCCGTTGCCAAGAATTTTATGCAGAATCAAATTTTTACAAATGAATTTATAAATCAATTTTAATTGCTGAATTGATTTTGGTGTAATGAAAAATTTGGCTTGTCCACCAATTTTTATTGTCGTGTAATTTTTCAACTCTTGATTTTCACAAATGATATTTTTGAGATTATTTTTTTCGATGAATTTTTTGAATATTTTACTATTTTTCATTTTTCAACATTTCTATAAATTTTTCACCAAATTTAAAGATATCCCCCGCACCCAAAGTGATAACGAAATCACCTTTTTTTGAAATTTCAATCAATTTTTGCGGAATATCTTTTTTATCCTTCACATACAAAACATTTTTACATCCATTTTTAATTGCGTAATCAACGATTATTTTGCCAGTTACACCAGAAATTGGTTCTTCTCTTGCCGGATAAATATCCGTAATAATCAACACATCTGAAATTGATAGGATTTCAGCAAATTCTTTGTAAAATTTTTGTGTTCGCGAATATAAATGCGGCTGAAAAACTGATATAACTCTTCGTTTCAAACTATTTTTAATTCCTGCTAAAGTTGCTTTTATTTCGGTTGGATGATGTGCGTAATCATCGTAAATAAGAATATCATTCACAAATCCCTTTCTCTCAAATCGACGATAAACTCCGTCAAATTTCTCTAACCCATCGTGAATTTTGGGAAATGGAATTTTCAACTCAAGTGCAACGGATATTGCGAGTAATGAATTTTGAATATTGTGTATTCCGGGAAGTTGCAGATGAATAATTCCCAATTTTTTCTTTTTATAAATTAATTCAAATTCTGATTTAAATTCGTAAAATTTTATATTTTCAGCACGAACATCTGCGGTTTTATTTAATCCGTAAGTGCAAATTCTCTTTTCGAATTTGTCGAAAATTTTATTTGTTTTTGTGTCGTCCAAACAGACGACAATTAAACCAAAAAATGGAACAGAATTTGCATATTTCAAGAATGCATTTTCGAGGTCTGCGTCGGTCGGATAACAGTCAATATGTTCAGCTTCAATGTTTGTAATTCCCGCAATAATCGGAGTTAGCGTTAAAAACGAACGGTCATATTCATCTGCTTCAACAACAATATATTTTGATTTTCCCAGAACAGAAGTTGAATCAAAATTTTTTACTTTTCCACCGATTATCAGCGTTGGTTTTAATTCCCCTTCTGTCAAAATCATTCCGAGCATTGAAGTTGTTGTCGTCTTTCCGTGGGTTCCAGCAATGCTGATTCCAAATTTCATTCGCATCAATTCTGACAGCATTTCCGCTCTGCGAATTACTGGAATTTTCCGTTCGATTGCAGTTTTGATTTCAATATTATCATTACCAATTGCGGATGATTTTACGACGACATCTGCGTCTGACAGATTTTCTTTACTGTGTTTATAGAACACTTTTGCGCCCATTTTTTCCAATTTTTCGGTGACTTTTGTCTTTGCAATATCTGAGCCGCTAATTTTGTATTTGTAATTTAGCAAGAGCTCTGCAATTCCGCTCATTCCGATTCCACCAATTCCGACAAAATGCAACTTTTTCGTTTTTCCTAACATTAATTTTCTTCCTTAAAATTATTAGAAATCTCTTCAACAATTATTTTTGCTGAATTTGGGATAAACATTTTTTTTGAAGCTTTCGACATTTCATTTAATTTTTCATTATCATTCAAAATTTTGGCAATCTTTTCGAATAATTTTTTTGATGTAAGATTTTTTTCAATCATAATTTCTGCCGCATTATTTTTACTAAAACTTTTCGAATTTAAAAGTTGATGCTGTCCAGCCGAAAATGGAAATGGAATCAAAATTGCAGGTAATCCAAAAAAAGATATTTCGGCCAAAGAAATAGCACCAGACCGACAAATTACCAAATCAGAAGCTCGATACGCATATTCGATATTTCGAAAAAACTTCCGAATAATGATCCCATTTTTCTTGCCAAATTTTTGATTTATCGAACTAAAATCTTTAGATCCAGTTTGAAAAATTATCTGAATATTTTTCTGTAATATCTTATCAACAATTTTTGAAAATGCCTGATTTATAAAGTGTGAACCTTGACTTCCACCATACACAAAAATCGTTTTTTTATTTGCAAGTTTAAGAAATTTCAATGCATCTGTTTTGCCGATATTTTTAAATTTTCTAATCGGATTTCCTGAAAATTTTATTTTCTCATTCGAAATTTTTAGATATTTTTTTGCATCACTATTTCCAAGAAATATTTTCTTTGATGATTTTGCCAAAAATCTTGTGCTGATTCCAGGATAACTATTCTGCTCCTGAAGAAATATTGGAATGTGAAGATTTTTTGCGGCAAGTCCAACCGAACCGGAAACAAACCCACCAAATCCCAAAAAAATGTCTGATTCAAAACTTTTCAAAATCCTTCTCGCCTGAAAATAACTTTTTACTAAAAAATATGGAAATAAGATATTTTGAAAAGTCAATCGCCGATGAAGTTTCCTTACATCAATTTCAGCATAATCAAAATTATGACTTTTTACAATTTCTTTTTCCAAACCATTTTTTGCGCCGATGAAAATTATTTTATGTTTAGGATTTTGTCTGATAAATTCCTTTGCAACCGCAATTCCAGGAAAGATATGACCTCCTGTTCCAGCCGCTACAATCACAATATTTTTCATAATTTTTTACACTATTTGGAATTGATTTTTACCGTATTTTCTTCTACTTTTTTTGCTTAAATTTAATATCACAGCAATCGAAATTGAATCTACAAGAAACGCAGATCCGCCGTAACTTATGAAAGGCAAACTAACGCCCGTCGAAGGAATAAGGCAAGTAACGACCGCTATATTTACCAAAATATTGTACGCCATATTGAATGTAAATCCAGCAATCAAAAGCGTTGCGAAAAGCGTATCAGCTCTTTGAGCCAATGTGAGTGCGAATAAAATCAGAAAAAAATATAATATGATTAAAATCGTAGAGCCGATAAATCCGGATTCTTCACCAACAATTCCAAACACATAATCCGTTTTCGGAAATGGGAGATAGAACATTTTCGCTCGACCTTTTTTTCCGCCTTTACCGAACAATCTGCCGTTCGAAAGTGCTACCAAACCCTCTTTTGGTTGATGCATTTTATCAATTTCTTCTTTTGATAAATTCATTCCCAAATTATATTTTACGAAAGTTATGTATCTTGTTTTTCGAAATTTGTCACCAAATTCTAAATATAAAGTCGCTGAAATTACAACAAGCAAAAAAATCACTAAAATTGTTGAGAATTTTATTCTTGCGACAAATAAAATGCTCAGCCATATCATAAAAAGTATCAAAGTTGTGCTGAAATCTGGTTCTTGGAGTATTAAACCGGCAAATATCAAAAAAATAAAAGTAGTAAAAGCAAAATTTTGTGGGAATTTTCCTAAATTCGATTTTTCTATTAATTTTCTGTTTTTGGATAAAAAATGTGCTAAATAAAGTATAAAAATTATTCTTGCAAAAGTGCTTGGTTGAAAAGATATCGAACCAATTTTGATCCATCGATTTGCATTATTTATTGTTACGCCAATTGGGGGAATTTTTGTTGCAATCAAAAGTAATAATCCGAAAAATAATAAGTAGAAAAATGTTTTGCGGATTTTCTCAAAATCGATTGAGTAAAATAGATAGAAAAAAGGAATCGAACCAAGAATCCAAATTATCTGTTTTATGAAATCTTTGTTGTCAAATCTGAAAGATGTAATGCTTCCCAAAATCGAAATTCCAATTAAAACAAGAAAAATATAAATGAATAGAATATAGTTCTCAATTGCTTTTGTTTGAATTCTCATTCTTTTTCTTTTTTTAAATTTATAACAATTTTTTTGAATTTTTTTCCACGATCTTCAAAATTTTCGAACATATCAAAACTGGCACATCCAGGTGATAAAAGAATATATTCACCGTTTTTTGCTGATGAAAATGCTTTACTGACGGCGTCTTGTAAATTTTCGACAATAATTGTATTCACATAATTCGTGAAAGTTTCATATAAAATATTTTTCGTTTCGCCAAAAAGAATTAAATTTTTTACATACTTTTTCATATTTGGAATCAATGTGGAGAAATTTTCATTCTTGTTTGACCCACCCATAATTAAATTTATCGGAGAGTCGAATGATTTGAGAGCAACTTTTACTGATGATGAATTTGTAGATTTTGAATCATTTATAAATGGAATTTCCTGAATTTTTGCGACAAATTCCAAGCGATGTTCAAGCGCAGAAAAAGATTTTATTCCATCAATAATTTCATCGGCAGAAATTTTACAATGAAGACAAGCAATCGCAGAAGCGAAGATGTTGCTAATATTATGTTTTCCAAATAAAGGAATATCTCTGAAATAAATTTTTTTCTTATTATCACTTGAAAAATTAAATATAATTTTATCATTTTTCACAAAAATTTTCTGGTGAATATTTTTTTTCAAACTATAAAATTCTTTATTCACATTTGATTTTGGTTTCAAATCTCTACAAATATTATCATCGTAATTTAAGATTACAACATCATTTTTCGTTTGGTTTTCAAAAATTTTAGATTTTGATTCAACATATTTATTGAAATTATCGTATCTATCTAAATGGTCGGGAGTTATGTTTAGAATAATACTAATGTCTGGGCTGAATTCATAGATTGAGTCAAGTTGAAAACTGCTCACTTCCAAAACGATGAAATCGAAAATATTATTTTCAATCGGAAATGATGTGAAAGATTGTCCAATATTTCCAGCCAAAATTGCCTTTTTGCCCGCTTTTTTTAGAATATGATAAATTAGAGTCGCGACCGTGCTTTTTCCGTTTGAACCAGTTACAGCAACTATTTTTGCATTTGTATTTTTTGAAATTTGGTATCCGAGTTCAAGTTCGCTCCAGATTGGAATTCCATTTTTTTTTGCATCCATTAATATTTTCAAATCGAGTGGAACGCCGGGACTGATAATAATTAAATTGGATTCTAAAATTTTTTTTGAGTGACCATTTGTCTCAATATCGAAATTATCTAAAATAGTTTTATCCAAATTTAATTCGTCAAGCGATTTTTTGTCCGAAAGAAATGGTGTGCCACCAAGTTTCTTTATTTTTTTGGCAGCAGCTAATCCGCTTCTTGCAATTCCTAAAATAGCGATTTTTTTGTTTCTAAATTCCATTTTTTATCTTAATTTCAGAGTTGCAAGCCCGATGGCTGTCATAATCATCGTGATAATCCAGAACCTCACAACAATTTTTTGCTCCGACCAACCCTTCAATTCGAAATGATGATGAAGTGGAGCACACAGGAAGATTCGTTTTCCTTTTCCAGTTTTTTTACGAGTATATTTGAAATAATATCTTTGAACTAACGAAGATAATGCTTCAACCAAAAAAATTGAACTAATGATGACGAAAAAAATCTCTTCTTTAATCAAAATAGAAAGCATTGCCAAAATTCCACCAGTCGATAGCGAACCCGTATCGCCCATAAAAACTGATGCTGGTTTTATATTGAACCACAAAAATCCTAAAATTGTGCCCATTATCGCGGAAGAAAATATCGCAAGTTCACCTGCGTCTTTAATAAATTCAATTTTCAAATAATCAGCGATTACAGCATTTCCTTTTACATATGCCATAACGCCCAAACCAAGAGCAACAAAGCCGATACAGCCAGCCGCGAGCCCATCCAAACCATCTGAAAGGTTGACAGCATTAGAATAAAAAGTGACATAAAGTGCAACAAACGGAATGAAAAAATATCCAAGTGAGAATGAAACATTTTTGAAAAATGGAATATTTATTTGAGAAAATACTTGTGTCTCCTCAAATCCCAAATACAATGCAAATGCGATTAATACTGCTAAAATAATCTGCCCACTTAATTTATATCTCTCGATTAATCCAACTCGAATATGTTGAATATTCTTCAGAAAATCATCCAAAAATCCGATTCCGGCTAACCAAAAAGTGACCAAAAGAATGATAAGAACAAATGGATTGGCCAGATTATTCCAAAGCATACTCGATACAAGCAAACCCAAAATGATAATGAGTCCGCCCATTGTCGGCGTTCCTTTCTTCTTTTTATGAGAATCTGGCAAATCATCGCTAATTTTTTCGATAGCGTTGTGCTTTTTCAAACTCTTAATAATTTTCGGTCCAAATATAAAGCAGATTAACGCGGCAGTTATGAATGCACCAATTGCCCGAAATGTGATATATTGAAACACATTGAAAACGGAATGATACTTAACTAACGGATAAAAAATGTGATAGAACATTATTTGACCAACCTTTCTACAATTTTTTCTAATTCAAGTTTTCTCGAAGCTTTAATCAAAATTGTGGAGTTTTTTGGAAATGAAATATTTTTTTCACTTAATAAAAAATCAGCAGTAGATTTAAAATGTAAATTGCTTCTGTAAAATTTTGACAACTCGCCAATAGAAATTATTTTATCCAAATTCACTTTTCTTGCCAACTCTCCAATCTCTTCGTGAAATTTTATCTCTTTTTTCCCCAATTCTAACATATCTCCCAAAATCGCAAATTTATGTTTACAATTTTCATTTGATAATGATTTTAAATATTCCAAAGCTGATTTCATCGATTGCGGATTAGCATTATAGCAATCAGCAATTATCGTCCAGTTTTTTGATTCATTTTTCAGAATTTGCATTCTTAAATTCACTTCTGGATTTTTTGACAGACCATTTTGGATTTCCGAAGATTTCAAACCAAAATGTTTTCCGATAATTATTGCTGGAATTGAATTAAAAATATTATGCTTCACATCGCTATTTATGAAATAATTTTCTCCATTTAATTTGAATTTATAAATTTTATTCTCTTTTGAAATTGTGGAAATCACAAAATTATTTTGGTCATTTTTTCCATAAGATAAAAAATTATTTTTATTTTTAAATTTTTCAAGATGCTTAATATTCCCGTTGAAAATTTTCAAACTATCCTTTTTTGAGAACTTGAAAATATCATATTTTTCTCTGAAAACTCCATCAATATCATTCAGAAATTCCAAGTGTGAAGCACCAATATTTGTTATTATAGCAATTTCTGGGTCGCATATTTTTGTCAGTTTTTTAATTTCACCAAAATGATCAGTTGCGAGTTCAAGAACAGAAATTTCGTCGCAGTTATTCATTTCAAAAAGAGTCAAAGGTAGTCCAATTATACTATTCAAATTTCCCTTCGTTTTGTGAACTTTGAATTTTTCGGACAGCACATTTGCGATATATTCTTTTGCCATAGTTTTTCCAACAGAACCAGTAATTCCGATAATTGGTATTTCGAACAAATTTTTGTAATAATATGAAAAATCTTGCAAAGTTTGAAGAGTGTTTTCCACAAAAATAAGTTTATCTGAATTTTTAATATTTTTAGGTTTGAATTGGACAATTGCCATTTTCGAGCCATTTTCGAACGCATTATGTACAAAATTATGTCCATCAAAATTATTTCCATTTAGAGCAAAAAATACCGAATTGTTTCCACAAACTTTTCTGCTATCAATGAAAATTTTGTCGAATGATATATTTTTTTTGTAAGAAGTTTTTCCTTGAATTGCTGACAGAATTTCGTTCAATCTTATTTTTCTCATTTTTATTTAGATTTTTTTCGAATTCATTTTCGCATCTGCGATTAATTGGATTGTATAATTATCAAATATTTTTGAGCCAGGTTTTGGAAATTGGTCAGTTATAATTTCGCCATCTCCAATTATTGAAAAAGAAATATTTTTTGAAGCGAGAAAAATTTTTAATTCAGAAATCTTCATCTTCATACAATCTGGGACTATGATTTGTTTGTTATCAATGCTTGAAATTTTCGTAATTAAATTTGAATTTGGCAAAACTAACATCTGATTCAGTATTTTTTTAAATGTTGGCGCTGCGGAAGTGCTTCCATATCGGTGAATAAAATCAGGTTCATCAAAAATTATTAGCATCACAATTTCTGGATTTTCGACTGGAAAAAATCCGACAATGCTTGAAATATAATTCTCTTCATCATCATATCCTCTTTTGCCAGATTTGGATTTTTCTGCAGTTCCAGTTTTAGCCGCGATGTTTACATAATCGGACTTTACAGGTTTTCCGGTTCCATATTCAACAACATCTTTGAGAAATGTTTTCAGAGTATCGAGCGCTTTTTTATTCGAAATTTTTCGGACGATTTTTCTTTCAGATTCAAAAATGATTTTTCCATCGGCATTAATTATTTTTTTCACAATTTGCGGATACAGGATTTTCCCACCATTTGCAAGTGCGGCATATGCGTACGCAAGTTGAATTGGAGTTACGGAAATTTCTTGACCAAATGCAAGCGAATGAAGCGAATAATCTGACCATTTTGATGGATGGCGAAGTAATCCAGAACTTTCAGAATTGATATTCACTCCGGTTTTATGCCCAAATCCAAAATCTATCAATTTGTCGTATAATTCATTCTCCGTAAGTTCGTCAGCCACGCGTGTTATTCCGACATTACTTGAAAAAACAATCACATCTTTGAATGACAAATCGTGAAATTCGTGAACATCTTTGATTACTCTTCTTCCGATTATTCTTTTCTCACAATCGATTTTATCGTCAGATTTAAATGTCTTTTTTTCAATTGCAGAAAGTGCTGTAAATGGTTTCATAGTCGAACCTGGTTCATATTGCCACGAAATTGGATAAATTGGCATAGAGTGAATTTCGCGAATAGAATTATGAATATTCCCGGACGATATTCCGCTCATTGCGAGAATGTTACCATTTTTGGGAGAAATAATAATTCCAATTGCATTTTTCGCATTGTAATCTTCAATACCTTTTTTCAGATTATTCTCTAAAATCGCTTGAATATGCGCATCAATCGTCAAATAAATTGAATTCCCATTAACCGCTTTCTTGATATTCATATCAGAAAAATGACGATGCGTTCCTGTGCCGTATCTAATCACTTCTTCCCAACCATTTTCACCTGTTAGATATTCATCAAATGTCCCTTCTATCCCGCAACGACCGCCAGTTTCTTCAGAACATAATCCCACCAAAGGACCAGCCAATCCATTTTGAGGATAAACCCTTTCCTGATGTTCTAATTTATAAGCCCGAAGTCCACAAATCTTAATTTTTCGAAATTCTTCAAGAAGGTTTTCTTTTGTAGTTGCATTGATATTCTTAATAAATTCAAATCCGCTATCATTCTCACATTTGGATTTATTCCGATGTATTTTATCGAGAAAATGTTTTTCAGATTTGCCAGAATATTTTGATGTTATTTTTGCAATTTTTTTGTATATTTTTTCCTTTTCTTCAGAATTTATTGAATCACTATTTGTCCAACTTGTCGAGCTCGGAATCAATTCTAATTTGAAATATTTTTGATTCTCGGTAAAAGCATTTCCATTCCTGTCATAAATTATTCCTCGGTCGGAATATAAAATTCGTTTCGAAACGATATATCTGTTCTGTGTATTAGCGTACAGTCCAAAAACATCCAAAATTTGGATAAAAAAAATTCTAATAATTATTAGAATGAATAATGTGGTAAAAATCAGTTTTATGACAAACAGTCGTCCTTTTGTAGTAAGCATATTATTGAATTTTTAATTTTTGATGAATCTCCATAATTATTTGAAATTGCGATTTTTCATTTGTAGAATTGTTCTTTTTTTCATTCCATTTTTGGAATCTTTTCGCAGTATTTTTAAGAATCGTAGAAATTTTCATATTATCTCCTAAAGTTTTTTTGAAAAGATTTTTTGCTTTTTTTATTATCCCAAATATGAAAAAAATTTATCTACTCATTTTCTTCAGCAATAACTTCTGAAGTTATGAAATTAACAAATGTATATTCAATTTTGTCTTTTGAAGATATCTGTTTTTGTGCATAACTAATATCTTTTGGGTGAGGATAATCCATATTTAATTTATTTTTTGCGATTCGAATTATGCGCTCATCATTTGCCAGTTTCGCAATTTCAATTTGAATTTCTGAATTGACATCACGATTTATTTGAATCTCTTTATCGAGCTCATCAAGTGTTCTTTCTTGTGATAAAAAAATCGATTGCTGAATAAATGTGATGAGCAAAAAAACAAAAATTGCGATTACTACACATTCGATAATTTGTGTTTTATTTTTCAGCATCTTTCTGCAACCCTCAGTTTTGCGCTTCGTGCTTTTGGATTTTTTTCAATCTCCTTTTTGGAAGGAGTTCTTGGTCTTTTTGTAATAATATCCAATCGTTTTTCTTTATCGCAAACACATTTGGGAAATTTTGGTGGGCAGATACATTCGAGATTTTCATATTTGAAAAAATTTTTCACAATCCTATCTTCCAGCGAATGATATGAAATTACGACAATTCTACCACCTTTTTTCAAAACTGACAATGCACTTTCCAAACCTTTTTTAAGAGATTCAAGTTCATTATTTACTTCGATTCTGATTGCCTGAAAAACTCTTGCAACTGATTTTATTGAATTTTTTTGTGGAACAATTTTTTCTACAATATTTTTTAGTTCAAATGTCGTTTCAATTTGACTTTTTTTTCTTCCTTTAACAATATTTTTTGTAATATTTTTCCAATATTTTTCTTCACCAAACTCTTTGATTATTTTTCCCAATCTCTCTTCCGAATAATAATTTACAACTTCAAAGGCCGATGTATTACCATTTTGGAGCATTCGCATATCTAATTTCGCATTGTTCATAAAGCTGAAACCACGATTTTTTTCATTAATCTGAAATGACGAAACGCCTAAATCAAAAATAATTCCATCGATTGCATCCCAATAATTTAATGCCATAGCTGAAGTTAGATATGAAAAATTTTTATTCACAAAAATTATTTTATTTTTAAATTTTTCTAATTTATTTTTTGAAAATTTAATCGCATCTTTGTCCATATCAAATGCTAAAACTTTGATGTCGGTTGAAATTTCAAACATTTCAGATGAGTGTCCAGCACCGCCCAAAGTGGCATCGACATAAATTCCATTTTTTTTGATATTCAAAAATTCGACCGCTTTTTTTCTGAAAACTGCTTCGTGATATTTTTCCATTTTATTACAAAATGAATCGATTTTTCTTCAAAATTGAATTGTAATTTTTATCGATTTCCTCGAGATGTTTTTTGAAATTTTCTGGATTCCAAAGTGAAAAATAATTTCCTTCACCTAAAATTATAACTCTATCTTTGATATTTGCAAGATCAAGAAAGCGTTCTGGAACGAGTATCCGACCAGGTCCTTCGACTTTTAATTCTTCTCGGAAAAATCTTGAACTAATCCTAAATAATTTTTTCTCCTCATTTGAATTTTCCGCGAGCCTTTCCTGAAGTTTCTGCCAATTATCGTGAGGATAAACATAAATTGTGTTATTTATTCCGCGCACAATAATTACTTTCATTTTCGATTTAGCGGTGAATAATTTTCTAAAAGAATGTGGAATACTAATCCTTCGATTTGTAACCGAATTTTCAAATTGACCTAAAAATGAGCTCGACATTGTTCCTCCATGCCATAGTATGAATACTTTTGAATATTTATGACATTTTGTGACAAATCGAAGTGGATTTCAGAAACTTGTCAAATTTTTTTTGAATTTTTGTTATTTTTTTTATTTGTGAAAAAGAATTTATCTGCTAAAAACTATTTCACCATCCA
>JACNJR010000038.1 GCA_014382495.1 Candidatus Cloacimonadota bacterium
TGGCGATGCCGTAACCGGACCAAACACAGTTATCGACGCAATTTCTGACGGACATAAAGCGGCTCATTCTATCAATAATTTTTTAAGTGGGAAAAAAGCCCAAACAATCGAACCGGAAGAATTGATTTTGGAAAGACGGCTGAATATTGCGATTGGTGATTGGGAAATCGAGAAAAAGGAATATATCCCAATCTCGAAATTGTCACGTAATAAAAGGCGTATTAGTTTCGATGAAGTTGAGAAAGGTATAACCGAAGAGCAAGCAATAGAAGAAGCAAAACGCTGTCTCCGCTGCGGTCCTTGCATCGAATGTGTCGAATGCAGTACCGATTGCAATAAAAAATTAATCGTCTTATCATCTCCGGAAAATCCGCAGGAAGATATTTTGCTCCGAGTTCCCTGGGCACCGGAAAGATTTCCATCTGCAAAAGGTCCGTGGCATGGAACACTCTGTTTTGGAAGAAAAAAATTGCCAGTAATTTTGGAATCTGTGCTTAGCGATGTCAGAGAAGAATTTTGTCGCGGATGTGGAAAATGTGTAGAAATTTGCGAATATAATGCAATTGAATTAATCGAAAAGAGAGACGGAATTTTTGTCGCTGAAATTGACACAAATTTCTGCCGGGGTTGTGGAACTTGCGCTTCTGTCTGCCCTTCCAGCGCAATAATTTCAAACCATTTCACGGATAGTTGGATGAATAATATCATAGAATACGAACTTCGAAAAATATAAATTATGAAAAAAGAGAGTAAATTTGAACCAAAAATTGTCACTTTTATCTGCACTCGCAGCTCTCACGCAATGCAAAAAAGAAGAGAGCTGAAATTTCCAGATAATGTGAAAGTCATCCGAATAATTTGTCTCGGAAGAATTAATCCATCTTTTATTTTCAAAACATTTGAACGCGGTGCAGATGGCGTTTTGCTGATTGGTTGTCCGATTGATGAATGCCAATATAGTTTCGGCAGCAAATTGGCGGAAGAACACCTTTTCACAACTAAAAAAATTGGCAATCTGCTCGGAATTGACAAGGCGAGATTGAAACTTGTCAACATTTCGCTTACGAAAGATTTGAAATTCAAAAGTAAAGTAAATAAATTTTTTAGAGATGTAAAAAAATTGGGACCGAGTCCACTAAGTAACAGATAATTATGAATATTCTTACTGAAACGATTAAAAAAACGAATGTCTATTTTTGCCTTGACTGCGGAAAATGCACTTCAATTTGTCCAGTTGCATTGCGCAATCCAGAATATTCTCCGCGCAAAGTAATCAATGCCGCTGTCCATTCCACGCCTGAAGAATTTTTCAAGAGTGAACTTTTATGGGAATGTCTGACTTGTAAAACCTGCAAAGAACGATGCCCTTCTGATGTATATTTTTCGGGATTTATCAGAGATGTGCGAAGTGCTGCGATGGAAAAAGAGAAAAAGCCGGAATGCTCACATAGCGGTACTCTTCAAACTTTGATGCGAATAATGACCAAACCTGCTTTGTCGCAAAATCGCCTTGGCTGGGTAACTCCGAATTTGAAAACTTCCAAAGAAAACGATTATCTTTATTTTGTGGGATGCTCGCCATATTTAGACGCATATTTTGAATATTTGGATATCGACACAATTCACTCGTCAAGAAGCGCCATCAAATTGTTAAATCGAATTGGAATTGAACCAACACTTTTGGAAAATGAACGCTGTTGCGGACACGATTTATTGTGGACAGGAGATGTGGAAAATTTCAAAAAATTGGCTGAACTTAATATCGAAGAAATTAAAAAATCAGGCTGCAAAAAAATCGTCGTTTCCTGTCCAGAATGCTATAATACGCTTAAAGTAGATTATCCAAAATATCTCGGCGATTTTGGAATTGAGGTAATCCACATCACAAAATTACTCGTTGAAAATCTGGAGAATGACAAATTGAAATTCAGAAATTTTAAGCAGAAAATAGAGGTGACATTTCAAGATCCGTGCAGATTGGGAAGATATTCCGGCATTTATGAAGAGCCACGAAAATTGCTGGAAGCTATCGGAAAACTGGAAATTATCGAGATGCCGAGAAGCAGAAAGGGCTCGATCTGTTGTGGAACAAGTGCCTGGGCAAATTGCAATATGGTTTCCAAACAGATCCAAACCGATAGATTAAAAGAGGCGAAATCCACAGATGCAGATTTGCTTGTTACAGCGTGTTCCAAATGTCAGATTCATTTCAAATGCGCAATGAACGATGAAAACACACCCGAAAGTGCAAAAATTAAAAATGTAGATTTAATCAGCTTATTAGCAGATAGATTAAAATAATAGGTTCAAAAGTATGAAAAATCCGAAAAATCTTTTCAACCGTTTGGAAGGAGAAAAGGTAAATGTCTGAAAATGTTCGAATAGGTGTATTCGTTTGTGAATGTGGAACAAACATCGCATCAACGATCGATTGCGACAAACTTGTTGAATATGCAAAATCATTGCCAGATGTTGTATTTTCAATAAAAAATCGCTACACTTGTGCCGAGCCGGGACAGCAGGAGATTCAAAAATTCATCAAAGAAGAGAATTTGAATAGAGTTGTCATTGCGTCCTGCACTCCAAAAATGCACGAGCCGACTTTCAGGAATTGCGTTATTGATGTCGGTTTCAATCCATATCTTGTAGAGATGGCAAATATCAGAGAGCATTGTTCCTGGGTTCATCACAACGAAAAATCGGCAGCTAATGTGAAGGCGAGAGATTTGGTAAATTCCGCAGTTTCGAGAGCAAGATTTCTCGAGCCACAAAAAGAGCTTGAAGTTCCAGTGACTCACTCGGCACTTGTAATTGGCGGAGGAATCGCAGGAATTCAATCAGCGCTCGACCTTGCAGAATCCGGCTTCGATGTACACCTTGTAGAAAAAGAAGCATCAATCGGTGGGATTATGGCGCAGCTGAATAAGACCTATCCCACCATCGACTGAGCTATCTGAATCCTCGGTCCGAGGATGATGGATGTCGGTCGACATCCCAAAATTAATTTATTAGCGTACTCAGAAGTTGAAGACATTTCCGGGTATATTGGAAATTTCAAAGTAAAAGTTCGCAAAAAGGCAAGATATGTGGATGAGGTTGAATGCACCTCCTGCGACGATTGCGTAGATGTCTGTCCGGTCGTTGTTCCAAAAGAGCATCAATTGGGGCTGGCTTCGCGAAAGGCAATTTACATTCCCTTCCCGCAAGCTGTGCCTGCCTCTTATATTATTGATGAGGAAAATTGCCTTGGATTCAATCCAATCGCTTGTGGAAAATGTGCTGAAAAATGTGATAAAAACTGCATCGATTATGATGCAAAAGATGAAATCGTCGAGTTCGATGTGGGCTCGATAATTGTTGCCTCCGGTCTCGATGTTTATGACCCAACAGAATTTGATGAATATGGATATACCAGATTTGAAAATGTTTTAACATCGATGGAGCTTGAAATTCTTACCGGTCCTGGCGGAGTTACCAAAGGAAAATTGATTCGTCCAACAGACAGAAAAGTTCCCAAATCAATCGGATTTATTCAATGTGTCGGCTCGAGATGTGAAAGTCGCGGAACCGCCTATTGCAGCAACATCTGCTGCATGAATACAATCAAAGATACGTTGCTTTTGCGAGAATATTATCACGACATTGACTGCAAAGTTTTTTATATGGATATTCGCGCTTTTGGGAAAGGGTTTGAAGATTTCTATCGGCGAAGTAAAGCTTTGGGAGTTGAATATATTCGCGGAATTCCAGGCGATATTCGTGAAGACCCGAAAACGAAAAATCTTATTCTCAGTGTGGAAAATACGACAGGCAATGGGATTGAAGAATATGAGCTGGATATGGTCGTGCTTTCTGTGGGAATGGTGCCGCGAAAAGATTCGAATTCAATTAACAAATTACTTACTTTGCAAACCACTTCTGACGGCTTGCTGATGGAAGTTCATCCTAAACTTACACCAATCGATGCACCGACAGCAGGCGTGTTTTTCGCAGGATGCTGCGAAGCTCCAAAAGATATTAAAGATTCAGTAACACAAGCGTCCGGCGCGGCGGCACGAGCTGCTTCGATTTTATCAAAAGATAAAGTGAAAATTCCAGCACTCACTGCAACAGTTGATGACGATTTGTGTAAATCGTGTGGAATTTGCGTGAAGGTTTGTCCTTACAGTGCAATTACTATCGATATGAAAGCGAAAGAACCGGCAAAAATTATTGAAGCTGCTTGCAAAGGATGCGGAACCTGTGCTTCTGAATGTAAATTTGACGCCATTAGTATGAAACATTACAATGACGCTCAGATTATCGCTCAAATTGATGCAATTCTGGAAGAGAATCCTGAAGAGAAAGTTCTTGTATTCGCCTGCAATTGGTGTTCATATCCAGGCGCTGACCTCGTCGGTATCTCTCGAATGCAATATCCAACCTCATCGCGAATTATCAGAATAATGTGCACCGGCCGTCTCGATGAAAAATTTATTCTTCACGCTCTCAAACTTGGCGCTCCAATTGTGCTTATGTCCGGTTGCCATCCAGCAGATTGCCATTACATAAATGCATCGCTGAAGGCACAACTCAGAATTGAAAAATTATGGAACAAATTAGAACGAAAAGGCATCCGACCAGAACGAGTTCAATTTGAATGGATTTCCGCTTCTGAAGTTGGAAAATTTGTGAAAACGATGGAAGAGTTAGAAGAATTTCGCAAATCAGTTACGAAAAAAGAGATTGAAGAAACCAAAAAAATATTAAGTAAATCTAAAAAATAAAAAAGGTTTTTATGGCGACAGAATCAGATTTTAAGTGTTTAAGATGTGGGCATTGGTTCAAAACTAATTACGAAAAAAACAAACCTGAAGAGCGCACTTGCCCGAAATGTGGAAGCAATAGCGTTCGTCCAATGCCAGAAAAAAAGAAGTAATTTTTTATAAAATTTAAGAGGTGAAATATGGAAGTCAAACAGTATATGTCCAAAAAAGTGAAGACCTGTGAAGATAATGATAGTGTAGCTTTTGCAACAAAAAAAATGGCTGAATTTAATATCGGCTCAATAATTGTTATCAAAGACGGAAAACCAATCGGAATCTTCACCGAAAGAGATTTGGTCAGACGAGTCGTCGCTCTTGATAAAAATCCTGCAAATGTACTTATCGGTGAAGTTATGACAAAAAAACTGATAACTATCGATGCTGAAGAGAGCGTTGGCGTCGCATATCATATTTTTACAGAACTAAATGTTAGGCATGCTCCAGTTGTGAAAAATAATGAGTTGGTCGGAATTATCTCACAAAAAGATCTTGCAAAAGTCCTGGATTCACGATTTTATGGAACTTATCTTGGGAAAAATAGATATGCCCCAAAAGACCTTTCAGGTAAATATTAGGCAAAATCTAAAATGATATTTTTTTCTAAAAAATTATTTACTAAAACTTGACTTAAATTTATATTTGCTATTATGGACATAATTTTTTAAGCCCTAAAAAGTGGAGTATTATATGCAAAAAGAGATTTCAACGAAAAAGATATTCAGCAAGTTGCTGGAAAAATTTGAAACAATTTCTGGCGAAAATACCTTCAATTGCTATCAATGCGGATGCTGTTCTGCTGCCTGTCCTGTTGCATCTGAAATGGATTTGCTACCAAGCCAGGTGATGCGGTATATTCAGATTGGTCTTACAGATGAAGTGCTGAACGGAAACACAATGTGGATTTGTGCGACCTGCTATGCGTGTCAGGCAAGATGCCCAAGAGGAATTGATATTGCAACTGTAATGGAAACGCTCAGACAGATAAAATTGCGAAAGAACGAGGACTGGACAGTTCTTGGTAAAATTGATGTTGATGAACTTAATAAACTTCCGCCAATTGCACTGATTAGCAATCTGAGGAAGATGACAGGATAATTAAAAAATATTAAAAATTTTCTATTTAAAAAAGGAATAAAAGATGAAAAAAATCGCATATTATCCCGGCTGCACACTGAAAACAACAGCCGCAAACTTTGAAGAATCTGCAATTGAATCAATGAAAAAATTTGATATTGAGCTTGAGGAACTTGACCGTTGGAATTGCTGTGGAACTGTATTTTCATTAGCCACAGACGACCTGATGCATCATATTGCTGCTATCAGAAATCTAATTCGCGTAAAAGAGGAGAAGAGCAATCAGGTGATGACATTGTGTGCAATGTGCTACAACACATTAAAACGCTCAAACCAAAGAGTGAAGAGCAATCAGGAAGATTTGGACAAAATTAATGACTTTATGTACAAGGAGGACCTGAATTATAACGCTGATGTTGATGTCCTGCATCTATTGCCATATCTCAGAGATGAAATTACATTTTCCAAAATTGCAAAGAGAGTGAAAAAATCTTTGAATGATATTAAGTTTTCCGCATTTTATGGATGTACACTTTTGCGCCCAAAAGAGATTCAAATTGACGACCCATTTATGCCAACTATTCTTGAAAATCTGATTACAGCACTTGGTGGAGAGACGGTCGAAACACCTTATGCAATAGAATGTTGCGGAGCATATCAGACCGTAAATCAGGTTGATGTGGTGGTGGAAAGGACAAAGGTCATCATTGATGGAGCGAGAAATCAGGGAGCAGAAGCTATCGTTACAAGTTGCCCACTCTGTGCGTTTAACCTTGACCACCGCCAGAAAGAGACCAAAAAGAAATATTCAAAATTTATAGAGATGCCTGTTTTTTACTTCACTGAACTTTTGGCGTATGGCTTAGGAATTGAATTCAAAAAAGAGTGGAAAGATTTGCATTATGTTGACCCGCTTTCTATTTTCAAAAATTAAAGGTCTTCCTTAAAGGAGTAATGAAATGACAGAGAATAAAAATGATAAGAAGATTGGAGTCTTTGTTTGCCATTGTGGAATCAATATTGCCAGCACCGTTGATGTGGATAAATTGGTTGAAGAGTTCAGCAAGTATTCTGATGTCTCTCATACGGAAAATTATAAATATATGTGCTCAGATCCGGGACAGAAACTTATTTCAGCAGCTATCAAAAAACACAAATTAAATGGTCTGGTTATTGCGTGCTGTTCACCAACTTTGCATGAAAACACCTTTCGCAGATTATCCGAAAATAGCGGCTTAAATGCCTATTTATGCGAAATTGCAAATATTAGAGAGCAATGCAGCTGGGTTCACGAAGACAAGACCGAAGGGACTAAAAAGGCAATCAAGATAGTTAAGACCATTGTTGAAAAGGTACGGAAAAATGAAAGTTTGACACCTGTGGAAGTTCCGGTAACCAAAAAAGCTTTGGTGATTGGTGCAGGTATTGCTGGAATGCAGGCAGCACTTGATATTGCAGATGCGGGAAAGAAGGTCATTTTGGTAGAAAAATCACCATCTATTGGTGGACATATGGCTCAACTTTCTGAAACATTCCCAACTCTGGACTGCTCGCAATGTATCCTTACTCCAAAAATGGTTGATGTAGCACAAAATCCTAATATCACACTTTATACATATTCAGAAATTGAAGATTTGGAAGGTTGTGTCGGAAACTTCAAAGTGAAAATTAGAAAAAAAGCGAGATACATTGATGAAGAACTCTGCACGGGCTGCGGGATTTGCGTAAATAAATGTCCAAGCAAGAAAGCTTTGGATGAATTCAATGTTGAACTGACAACACGACCTGCAATTTATGTGCCGTTTCCACAAGCAGTTCCCAATATTCCTGTCATTGATAAAGAGAATTGCCTCTTCTTTCAAAAAGATGCCTGTAGAATCTGCGAAAAAGTTTGTGGCCCCAAAGCAATCAGATTTGACCAAGAAGATGAGTTCATTGAAGAAGAGGTTGGAGCAATTGTTGTTGCGACAGGTTATGATCTTTTGCCAATCACGGAGATGCGAGAATATGGATATGGAAAATATAAAGATGTAATAAATGGTTTGCAATTTGAAAGATTGCTCTCTGCCTCTGGCCCAACTGAAGGCGAAGTCAGAAGACCATCTGACAGCAAGATACCAAAAGATGTCGTATTTATCCAATGTTCTGGTTCGCGTAATCCTGAATATTACAAATCATACTGTTCTAAAATCTGCTGTATGTATGCATCCAAACACGCGATGCTCTATAAACATCGTGTTCCTGACGGACATAGTTATATCTTTTACATTGATATCCGATCTGGCGGAAAGGGTTATGAAGAATTTGTTCAGCGTGCGCAGGAAGAGGAAAATGTTGTATATCTGCGAGGAAGACCTGCAAAGGTCTATCAAGAGGGCGATAAAATGGTGGTTTGGGGAGTTGATACTCTCTCGGGTCAGCAGATTACGATAAAAGCAGATTTGGTAGTTCTTGCCCAAGCAATCATTCCGCGCAATGGTGTGGAGGAGCTGATTAAAAAGTTAAAAATTCAAACTGATGAACACGGATTTCTCTCTGAAGCGCATCCGAAATTGCGTCCAGTTGAGACGAATACCAGCGGAATTTTTCTTGCAGGTTGCGCACAAGCTCCAAGAGATATTCCAGAGACAGTTGCTCAAGCATCCGGCTCAGCGGCAAAAGCACTCACGCTTCTTTCAATTGATAAAATTCATCACCTTCCAATCGTTGCAACTGTTGATGAAGATTTGTGTTCCGGCTGTGAAATCTGTATCGGAACTTGTCCTTATTCTGCGCGAGAGATTGATGAAGAGAAGAAGATTGCCATTGTAAATGAAGTCCTTTGTGAAGGGTGTGGCTCGTGTGTCAGCGCTTGTCCATCATCCGCATCGCAGCAGAAGAACTTTACAGATGGGCAATTTGAAGAGATGATAAAAGCAATTTTAGAATAAATTTAATAAAGGATATAAAAATGAGCGAATTTGAACCAAAAATAATCTGTTTCTTTTGCAAATGGTGCACCTCTGCAGGTGCTGATTTAGCGGGAACTTCACGCATGAAATACCCGCCAAATGGGGTTGTAATCAGAACCCTCTGCTCATCACGAGTTGACGCCGAACACATTCTACTCGCTTTTCAAAAAGGGAGCGATGGAATTCTTATTGGTGGATGTCATCCTGGCGATTGTCATTATCAGACAGGAAATTACAAAACTCGCAGAAAAATGCTCCTTTTAAGAAAATATCTTGAGCAGATGGGAATCAATCCAGAGCGGTTGAGATTGGAATGGATATCTGCAAGTGAGGGCAAAAAATTAGCCAAAACAATGACAGAATTCACAGAACAAATAAAGAGTTTGGGACCTATCCCCAAGTTTGGTGAAAAAGAAGGAGAAGAATAATGGCAGAAAAACAAAAGATGGTCAAAATCCATATTTTAGGCGAGCCCTTTTATGTTCCTGACGGCCTGACTATTATTAATGCCCTTGAATATGCTGGATTTCAACTTACTCATGGAATCGGCTGTCGTGAAGGTTTCTGTGGCGCTTGTGGAACAATCTTTCGCAAAAAAGGTGATTATAAACTTCAGGCAGGACTTGCCTGCCAGACAATTGTTTCTGAAGGAATGTATCTTGCCCAAATACCCTTTGTCCCAGCAGAAAAACCTATTTATGACATCACGAAATTGCCGCCAGACATTACATCATTCAAAGAATTATATCCTGTAATTTTCCGTTGTGTGGCGTGTAATACCTGCACGAAATCCTGCCCGCAAGATCTTGAAGTTATGGATTATGTGCAGGCACTCATAAAAGGCGATGTTGAAAAGACCGCAGACCTCTCTTTTGACTGCATTCGCTGCGGACTCTGTGCTTTGCGATGCCCGGCTGAGATTGTCCAATATAATGCAGCAATACTTGCTCGCCGTCTCTGCGGAAGATATCTTCTCAAAGAGAGCAGAGATCTGACGAATCGCGTGAAAGAAATTGCAGAAGGAGATTACGACACAGAATTAGACGAACTTGTGAAGATGGACGAAGATAAACTAAAGAAAAAATATTACGAACGAGAAATAAAACTTTTTGATTAACAGGAGAAAAATATGTATCCCAAAAGTATGCAAGAATCTCTAAAAAATGTTGAGCAAACCAGACCTGAAAGATTGAAATTGGCTAAATCTGGAAAGAAAATTTTCCCAATGATGAGTGCAGACGAACGCAATAAAATTTTAAACAAATACCATCCCGATTTTCAGGCAGATGCAAGATGCAAAATAAAAATTGGTCCAAATAAAGGTGATGAACTGACAACCGAAGTTACCGACATTTTGGAAACCTATTCCAGAATAAATCCAAAAGATTTTGACCTTTCCAATCCAGATTATGAAACAGATGTTCTCGTTGTTGGTGCAGGTTCAGCAGGTTTTGCCGCTGCGCTTCTGGCACAAGAAAATAATGTCGAAGTTACGCTCGTAACAAAATTAAGAATCGGAGATTCCAATTCTATGATGGCACAAGGTGGAATCCAAGCAGCTGTTCGACCGGACGATTCTCCAACTCTTCACTATCTTGATGCAATCGGCGGCGGGCATTTTGAGAATAAACCGAAACTTGTCAGAGCATTAACTTTCGAAGCACCAGGCAGCATCAATTGGCTGAAAGATTTAGGCGTGATGTTTGACAGAAATTCTGACGGAACAATGGTCACCAAATCTGGCGGCGGAACCAGCCGTTTAAGAATGCATTCTGCAAGAGATTATACAGGTGCCGCAATTTGCGCAACTTTGAGAGATGAAGTTTTGAACAGACCGGATGGAATCAAAATTCTGGAACATCAACCAGTTATAGAATTGATAAAAGATAAAAATGGTAAAGTCGCTGGCGCTGTTCTTTATCATCTTGAAAATAGAGAATATTATACCGTTAAAGCCAAAGCTGTAATCATTGCTACTGGCGGTTTTGGGCGCCTTCATATCAGAAATTTTGAAACCACAAATCATTACGGTGCAACTGCTGACGGAATTGTGATTAGTTATCGGGCAGGTGCTAAACTTATGTATATGGATTCCGTTCAATATCATCCGACTGGAGCAATTTTTCCGCCACAAATTTTAGGTTTTCTCTGCACAGAAAAATTGCGAGCATTGGGCGCTCAACCTGTGAATAGTGCTGGAAAACTCTTTGTCAATCCTCTTGAACCGCGTGATGTCGAGGCATCAGCTCTGATAAAAGAGTGTGCAGATAAAAGAGGTATCGAAACTTCTTATGACCTTGCCGGCATCTGGCTTGATACTCCACTCATTAATATGATAAATGGCGATGGAACTACGGAAGAGAATGTTCCAGCAATGGTTAGGCAATTTAACAGATTTGATGTTGATATGATAAATGAACCGATTTTGGTCTATCCAACTCTTCATTATCAGAATGGTGGAGTGGAAATAAATGAACGATGCGAAGCAAATATTCCCGGACTTTACATCGCTGGAGAAGCAGCTGGCGGAATTCATGGGCGCAATAGGTTGATGGGAAATTCTCAACTTGACCTGATCGTATTTGGAAAGAGAGCAGGAAAATTCGCAGCAGATTATGCGAAGGGTGTGAAACTCAGCAACCTCTCATTAGATCACATTTATGATTATGAAAAAGAGGTTGAAAAAATAGGAATTGACAGAAAAAAAATCGCACCAATGATTCTGCCCGATTACATTCCTGATCACGTCAAAGCAAAACAGCTTACAACAGAATATCATGGAACTTTAATTTAATAATTTAAGGAAGGTAAAAGTATGAAAAATGTGGATATTGAAAGATTGAAAGGTATTGTCGGCGAGAAAAATATCAAATATAATGAAGCCGACCTTTATATTTACGGCTCTGATGCGTCAGTTCATCAAGCAATGCCATCGGTTGTGTTGAAACCTACCACAATTGAGCAAATTCAAGAAATTATGCGATACGCAAATTCCGAATTAATACCTGTAATCCCGAGAGGTGCAGCTTCCGGAATGACCGGCCAAGCAGTTCCGATCGAAGGCGGAATTATTCTTGATATGAAACAGATGAACGAAATCCTTGAGATAAACCTCGAGGATATTTATTGTCGAGTTCAACCTGGCGTAGTAGACGATGACCTCAACAAAGTTCTCAAATCTTATGGCGTCTTTTATCCTGTTGCGCCTGCATCAAGCAGAATTGCCACAATCGGCGGAGAGATTGCCAATAATGCAAGTGGAGTAAGGTCTGTGAAGTATGGTGCTGTTCGTGATTCTGTTCTTGGAATGAAGGTAGTAATGGCAAATGGTGATTTGCTCAATCTCGGTGCAAAAACACGAGTAGAGGCATCCGGTTACCAGTTAGACAGATTGATGGTTGGCTCAGAAGGCACTTTGGGAATCGTTGTTGAAGCGACATTAAAGTTTGTCCCAATTCCAAAATTTAGATGTCTTGGAGTTGCCAAATTCAATACTCTTGATGAAGCGGGAAATACAATTTCAGCCATTATGTCAAGTGGCGCTCAACCCTCAATGGTAGAGTTGATGGACAATGTGGCGATTACTGCGGTTAATAAGGCGCAAAATCTCGGACTTCCTGATGTGGAAGCAGTCTTGCTTTTTGAAGCAGACGGAATGGTCAAAGAAGCTGTCGATTATGAAATTGATAAAATAAAAAAAATCTGCGAAAAGAATAATGGTTTTGGAATTGAATTAAGTTACGATGCCAAAGAACGAACGCGGATTTTCCTTGGCAGAAAGAAACTTTTTCCATCTTTATCAAAATATAAAGAGGGATATGCCTGCACAGCTTTGGCAGACGATATGGCAGTTCCTTATTCAAAAATGGCTGAAACAGCAAGAAAAATTCACGAAATTGCTGACAGAAACAATGTCATTATGAGTGCTTATGGCCATTGTGGTTCTGGTTGTATGCACACAAAAATTCTGATGAATCCGACTAAAAAATCACAATGGAATGATGCGAGAAAAGCAATCTCTGAAATTTATGAACATGTCCAATCAGTAAATGGAACAACTTCTGCAGAACATGGTATTGGACTTTCTAAAGCGCCAGCTTTCAAAAAAGAAAAATTTGATTCTCTAAATGCAATGAGAGCAATAAAAAAAGCGCTTGACCCAAACAATATCTTGAATCCTCTTAAAATGCAGGATGCCCCAGATGATTGGGTTACTGCAACTAAATTAAGATATACAGTGGAATCTTAAAAATTTTCTAAAAAAGCTTAATGGGAGTCAAAAAATGAGTACGAATAAAGAGTTAGCACTTATTCTATCAAAGTGTGATGAAGCAAATCGAAAGAAAATTCAAGTAATTAAAAATGAGAGTATTTTATCTAAAATTGCGGAGAGAATAGAACTCTGTAATCCAGATAATTTATTTATTCAAACCGGAACCGATGAGGATAAGGAATATGTTAAAAAAATGGTATTGGAAGTTGGTGAAGAAGAGAAGTTAAAAATGGAAGGTCATACAATTCACTTTGACCCGCCTAATGAACAGGGTCGAGTAGTAAAACAGACCTACGCTATAGAAGATGAAGGTGTTTACACAAGTTCGCTTGCCAACGCAATGCCGAGAGAAGAAGCTGATGCCCTTATAAAAAACAAAATGAGAAACATTATGAATGGAAAAACAATGCTTGTTGGTTTTTATCTCCGCGGACCTGTAGGCGCTCCCACCGCTTATGCGTCATTGACAATTTCAGATACTTGGTATTTGCTGCATCAGCAGAATAATCTTTACAAATGTAATCCTGCAGATTTTGAAAAACAGGTTGAACTTATCGGATTTTTCTTCACTAATACTCACAGCAAAGGGACATTGAGTACAAAAGATGCATATGTTTTAACTGATAGAAAAAATAAAGAGACCTGGGCATGGAATGTCTCTTATCTTGGAAATTGTGCTTTGATAAAAAAAGGGCATCACAGATTATCTAATGACGATGCAATTTACAATCATCGAGGCGTTCGATTGTCCGAGCATATGTTTATTACTGGAATCAAAATGAAAGATGGTTCAATTGTGTGGATTGATGGCGCTGCTCCAAGTGGTTGTGGAAAAACCACAACAGCTATGGCAGGTGATACTTTTATTGGCGATGATTTGGCACAAATTTGGATTGACAAAGATGGGACAATTCGTTCGATAAATCCTGAAGTCGGTATTTTCGGAATTGTAAGAGATGTTAATCTCGAAGGCGACCCAGTTTTGATGGATAGATTGAGAAATCCAGGTTCAGAAATTATCTGGTCAAATGTTTTGGTTTCTGATGGCATTCCATATTGGGAAGGAAACAATGAAGAAATTCCTGAAAGCGGAGTAAATTTCCAAGGCGAATGGACAAAAGGAAAAACAGATTCAGATGGAAAAAAAATTCCGATCTCGCATCCAAATTCACGAGCAACAATTCGCGCCAATCAATTGAGCAATTATAATGAAGATGCCGCGAATAATCCAAATGGAGTTGAAACAAAGGTATTCACATACAGCGGACGCGATGCTGATACGATGCCTCCTGTTGTGGCTGCCTTGACTCCTGAAGAAGGTGTAACTTTCGGCGCTGACATCGCTTCTGCAACAACAGCAACTGAAGTTGGAGCCAAAGGTGAAGTGAAACGCTCTCCGTGGGCGAATGCTCCATTCTTTCTTGGCGCCTTAGGTGATTATATGGATGGTCAATTCAAATTCTTTACGAATCCAAAACTAAAAGAGCAACCGGTTCTTGCTTCTCTAAACTATTTTCTAACTGAAGCATCCCGCGGTGGCTCGACTAACAAACTTTTGGGTGAAAAAAGAGATGTTATTGTTTGGTTAACTTGGTTAGCAAGACTTGCCACAAAAAAAGTCAGCGGTATGAAAACAGCGTTGGGAATTATTCCCACTTTTGATGAAATTGATTCTCTATTTAAGGAACTTGTTCCTGATAAAAAATACACGAAAGATTTGTATGATAAGCAATTCTCTCTGTATATTGATAATATTATCGCAAGAATTGATATGCAAGTGGCAGCATACGAAAAGGAAGTAAATGTGCCAAAAATTTACTTTGAAATTCAGGCAATAAAAAAAGCACGGTTAGAAAAACTGAAAGCTTCAAAAGGTTCTGTCGTTACACCCGATCAGTTAAAGTGTAGCTGTCAAATATAATCACAAGAAATATAAAATGGAGCAAAATATGAAATTTAAAAGATTAGAAAAATGGAGAGATGACCTGAATATCTGCATCCGATGCGGATACTGCTATGAACAATGCCATCTTTACAAAGTCACCAGTTGGGAGACCGACACACCACGCAGCAAACTCATTCTGCTTTATGGAATGATAAATGGAGAGATAGAGCCATCTGAATATATTGCAAATAAAATTTTTGAATGCTTCTATTGCAAAAGATGCGATACAAACTGTTCTGCAGGAGTTTCAATAACTGAAATTTTTACAGATGCACGAGCAGATTTTATAGATGCTGGTTTTGATGTTGATGGAACCACTTCAAAAACAAATGATGATTTGTGCAGTCGTTGCGGAACTTGCGTTTATATCTGCAAACATGAAGCACGTTCTATCGATAAGGAGAACAAAAAAATCCTGATTGACAAAGCAAAATGTCAAAGTTGTGGCTGTTGCGAAGCTGCTTGCCCTTCAAGTGCTGCATATATTGTTGATGGCTGGGAAGTAAGCGAAGATGAAATGAGTGAAAAGGTAACAAAATTTTTGAAAGGAGTTGTAGTATGAACCCAAAAGCTGTAATTTTCTGTTGTAATTGGTCATCATTTCCCGGTTTGCAACTCTCAGCAGTTGCCGATGAAGAGCCGTCATCAGAGCAAAAAGTAATCGTGAATATGTGTTCTGGACGCATCTCTTCGGAGTTGCTTCTTGAAGCGTTCAAAAATAATGCTTGGGGAGTGCTGATTGCCGCCTGTCCAGAAGATAAGTGCGAACACGATGCAAATTATAAAACTCACCGACGGATTCTTCTTCTCAGAAAGACTCTTGAACAGTTTGGGATCGAACCTGAGCGAATTAAATTAGAATGGATTGATAAAACTGAAAGTGCAAAATTGAAAAAATCAATTGATGTTTTTATGAAAGAAATCAAAGAACTGGGACCGATAAATACTTTGAATTAGGAGATTAAGTAATGGAAAATAATTATTTAAAACAATGGAAAAAAGAATTAAATATTTGTATCGGATGAAAATATGATCCTAAAAATACCTTACGGAAAAGAGCAAAAAATTGATGTAAGTATTGATGAGAAACATATTTCTGGTGTATTGGAACCGAATGAGGTTCCAATCGGAGATGAAATTGAAACTATAAAAAACGCTATTGAAAACCCCATCAATTCTAAAAATCTTTATGACTTTTTATTAGATTCAAAAGATGTTCTTTTCATTGTAAATGATGCAACAAGACCAACTCCAACAGCTCGTGTATTGGATATTATTTATGAAGATATCAAGAATTTTAACCCAAAATTCATTGTTGCCACAGGAATTCATCGTACTCCAACCGAAGATGAATATCATCAGATTTTTGGAAAATATTATGAGATTTTCAAAGACAAGATTTTTGCTCACGATGCACGAAAAGAAGAGGATATGGTCTATCTTGGTAAATCCAAAAATGGAACCGAGATGTATATTAACAAACTTGGAGTTGATGCGGATAAAATCGTGATTATTGGCTCGGTTGAACCTCACTATTTTGCAGGATATACAGGTGGAAGAAAATCTTTTTTGCCCGGCATTGCTTCCTATAAAACAATCGAACAAAATCACAAAATGGCTTTAGAGCCGAACGCAAAAAGCCTTCAACTTGATGGAAATCCTGTTCACGAAGATATGATTGATGCTCTTAAAACAATTAAAAAAGAAATTTTCGCGATTATGACAGTTCTTGATAAAAATCATAAAATCTATGCTGCGACTTCAGGTCATATAAACGATTCATTTCTTGCCGCAATAGATAAAGCAAATGAAGTTTTTGTTGTAAAAATTAAGGAGAAAGCGGACATAGTTCTCTCTGTAGTAAAATATCCAATGGATATTGATCTTTACCAATCTCAAAAAGGAATAGATAATGCCAAACATTCATTGAAAGAAGACGGAATTCTCATTCTCGTATCCAGTTGTCGTTCAGGAATTGGTGAAGAAGCATTTATCAAACTGTTAAGTTCCTGCGATACACCTGAGGATGTTGTTTCTGAAATTAAAAGTAATTATGTTTTAGGTTATCACAAAGCAGGAAAAATGGCAGAAGTCAATCTCCGGGCAAAAGTGTGGGCAGTTACCGAACTAAATCAGGAAATTTTAAAAAAAATATTTATTAAACCTTATAAATCTATTCAAAAAGCTGTGGATGATGCAATCAAAGTGAAAGGAAATGATTCTAAAATGATAGTTCTGTTAGATGGAAGTGTCATCATCCCAATGGTTTATAAAAAATGTAATAAATGATAAAATAAAAAATTGGAGGAATAAATGGCAAAACCAAAAGTAGCATTTTATTGGTGTGCGTCTTGCGGCGGTTGTGAAGAAGCAATTGTAGATCTCAATGAAGATATTCTGAAAGTTGTAGAAC
>JACNJR010000017.1 GCA_014382495.1 Candidatus Cloacimonadota bacterium
TGTTGTTTTCTGTGTAATAAAGTATGGTTTGAAGTTTATTATTTAACATATATTACATCCTTTTTTAATTTACAAAATCCAAAAATCAAATAAATGTCAAAAATCAAATAAAAAATTTAATATCAGTCTGCCAGCTGGCGAATGAAATTCATTTTATATTTTTAATTTGATATTTTTCATTTTTCATTTTTTCATTTCAAATTATTTTTTACATTCGAAATACTCCAAATTTATGTTCCGGAATTGGTGCATTGAGCGACATTGCGATTGACAATCCGAGGATTTTTCTCGTATCCAAAGGATCTATGATTCCGTCATCCCACAATCTCGCGGTTGAATAATATGCACTCGATTCATTCTGATATTTTTCCAATATAGGTTTTCGTATCTCCTCGATTTCTGCAGCAGTCAATTTTTTTCCTTTTTTTCTAAGCGATTTCACTTTCACATCGGTAAGAACATTTGCAGCTTGTTCACCGCCCATCACACAGATTTTTGCATTTGGCCACATCCAGAGAAGACGCGGATCGTAAGCGCGTCCGCACATTCCATAATTTCCTGCACCGTAAGAACCACCGATTATTACTGTAAATTTTGGAACTTGTGCAGTTGCAACAGCATGCACGAGTTTCGCTCCATCTTTGGAAATTCCTTGATGTTCGAATCTTTTGCCAACGATAAAACCTGTGATATTTTGCAGGAACAAAATTGGAATTTTTCTCACAGAACAGATTGATACAAAATGCGCACCTTTCTGAGATGATTCCGAAAAAAGTACACCATTGTTTGCTAAAATCCCGATAGGATATCCCATAATTCGTGCAAATCCGCAGACAAGAGTTGGCCCATATAACTCTTTGAATTCGTGAAACTCGCTTCCATCAACAATGCGCGCGATAACTTCTCTCATATCGAAAGATTTTTTCTGAATTTTTGGAATAATTCCGTAAAGTTCTTCAGGATTATAAGCAGGTTCTTCTGGTTTTGATCTTTCTAAAAAATGTTTTTTCGGAGTGTTCAAATTTTCCACGATATTTCGTGTAATTTCGATAGCTTGTTCATCATTTTCCGCGAAATGGTCAGCAACTCCAGAAATTCTGCAATGCACATCTGCCCCGCCAAGTTCCTCTTCTGTAACAACTTCTCCAGTTGCAGCTTTAACAAGCGGAGGTCCGCCAATATAAATTGTCCCGACATTTTTCACAATCACAACTTCGTCGCTCATAGCAGGTTGATACGCTCCGCCAGCAGTGCAAAACCCCATAACAACCGAGATTTGCGGAATGTTCATCGCAGACATTCTTGCTTGATTAAAGAAAATTCTTCCGAAATGATATTTATCCGGAAAAGTTCCACTTTGAAGTGGCAAAAATATTCCGCCTGAATCAACAAGATAGATACAAGGAAGATGATTTTCCATTGCAATTTCTTGAGCGCGAATATGTTTCTTAATCGTTTCTGGAATGTAAGTTCCGCCTTTTACAGTTGCATCGTGAGCGATAATCATAACTTCACGACCATTCACAACACCAATTCCAGTAATGATTGCAGCGGACGGATGCTTGTTCTCATACATATCAAATGCGGCTAAAGAATTTAATTCCAGAAAAGGCGTATCAGAATCCAAAAGCAGATTCAAACGCTCTCGAACAAAAAGTTTTCCGCGTTTTTTATGCTTTTTGTACATATAATCTGGACCGCCTTTTTTGATGGTTGCAAGTCGCTCTTTTAATATTTTAACAGCATCTTTCATTGCCACAGAATTTTGCTTGAATTCTTGACTGTTCGGACTAATTTTTGATTCGATTTTGTACATAATTTTCCTGCTTAAATTTTATCTCAACCTGAAATGATTGAGTTACGCCAAAACTGCTTTGTATCCGTATTTAATTATACCTGTTTTTCCTTCTTCTTGAATTTTTCTGAATACAAGTTTGATTTCGTTTCCAATTTTTAATTTTTCTGGATTGCAGTCAACAACTTGAGTCGTTAATCTCACTCCGTTTTCAAGTTCTACTATCGCAATTGCATAAGGGACTTCTGTTTCAAATTGTTGTGGTGCGACTCTAATAATTGTGAATGTAACGATTTTTCCATTTTCTGGCAATGTTATTTTTTCGAATTCTTCGGATTTACATTTATCACAAATCAATCTTGGCGGGAAAAAAACTTTTCCACACTTTTTGCATTTTGCCGCTTCCAATCTGTATCTTTGCGGCATCTCTCTTCTGTATTTTGGTGATGGCATTTTAATCCTCCATAAATATAAATTACTAAAAATATAAATTACTAAATTTCTAAACAAAATCTAAAAAAATCAAAACCTCCAAAATTTATTTTAGAATTTTAGTTATTTAGTTTTTTTAGTCATTTAGTTTTTTAGTCATTTAGTTTTTTAGTTTTTTAGACATTTATAAATTATTGTTGATAAAATTTTTATCAATTCCAGTGATTCATCAGTGAGCGGTTGAGTTAATTCTATTTGTAATAATTTTCTGTCAGCAATTAATCTTAACCAATATCTCGCCTCCTTACATTCTTTGAAAGAAATGTCAACTCTATAAACGAAATCATTTAAGGTGAGTGAACCATCGGCTTCTTCCAGATTTGCACCAACCGATGAACCTGCTTTAAGTAATTGTCTTTTAATAATCCGTGCTTCATCGTTATTTCGAAGTTTTGAACACAATTCAAAACTTCTTAAAGCGAATTTGTATGTCCTCTCACGAAGTTCTTTGCTGATACTGAATTTCTTTTTTAAATTTTTACTCATTTTCAATTTAGTTTTTTAGAATTTTAGTCATTTAGTTTTTTTAGAATATGAACTACCGACGACGCCCCGGAACCGCCCATATTCTGTGCTAACCCGATTTTGGCATTTTTAACCTGTCTTTGACCGGCTTTTCCAGTTAACTGCTCATAAATTTCTACAACTTGTGCAATACCAGTTGCTCCGACCGGATGTCCTTTTGATTTCAAACCGCCAGAAGTATTGACCGGAATTTTTCCATCTAATGCTGTGTTTCCATCTTCAACGAATTTTCCACTTTTTCCTTTTTCACAAAAACCAAGTTCTTCCATTATGCAAAGCTCTGCGATTGTAAAACAATCGTGAACTTCTGCCAAATCAATATCTTTTGGTTTCAATCCAGCCATTTTAAAAGCTTTTTTTGCTGAAACTTTTACAGCATTTAGAGCCGTAATATCTTTTCGCTGGTCAAGTGCGAGGGAATCTGTTGCAGCTCCTGAGCCAATTATTTTAACCATTTGCTTTGGAAATTTTTTAGCAATTTTTTCTGATGCTAAAATCACACAAGCTCCGCCATCGGAAACAGGCGAACTATCCAGAACTGTCAAAGGATCCGCAACCAAAACTGCATTTTTGACTTGCTCAAGCGTAATTTTTCTTGGGAATTGAGCATTCGGATTCATCGAACCGTTGTAATGATTTTTTACAGCAACCTGAGCAAGTTGGTCTCTTGTCGTTCCATATTTTTTCATATGAGCACGTGCTATCATCGCATAAAGTCCAGGGAATGTAACGCCGTGATAGCATTCATATTCCTGGTCTGCAGCAGTTGAAAGCGCAAAAGTGACATCTGCTCCATCGTTCATTTTTTCCACTCCGCCAGCAAGCACGATATCGGAATTTCCAGAAGCAATGTCGAGAAATCCAATTCGAACAGCCATTCCACCAGAACAACAAGCGGATTCCACGCGTACAGCTGGAATTGGAGCAACGCCCAAATAATCTGCCATCAACGCGCCAACATGTTCCTGACCGACAAAAAGTCCAGATGTCATCGTTCCGACGTACATTGAATCAAGATGGTCAATTCCCGCATTTTTTATCGCTTTCAATCCCGCTTCCACAAATAAATCTCTGAAGGATGACTTCCATATTTCGCCAAATTTTGTCATTCCGCAACCAATTACATAAACATCTTTCATTTATTTTCCTCCTAAAATTTTTTCTTCACAAAGGCACGAATGTTCAAAAAAAAAGAATTTATCTTTGCGCCGTTGTGGTTGCGTTTTATTCATTCATAATAATTTTTTCACGGAATTTCGCATATTGTCCGTAATCCAAATAGATTGGATTATCAGCGAGCATTTCACGAACTTTCTCCGCTTTGTCCTGAACTTTAGAAATTTTATCAGTAGCTTTGAAAACGAAAGCATCGCTTCCAGCACCTGATCCAAAAGAGACGAGCAAAATCAAATCACCTGATTTTGCTACATCAAGTGTGGCGGAAAAACCTGTTGGAGAAGAACCTGAATAAGTATTTCCCATCAGATTCACAACCCAGCCGGGCTTCATCTGCTCATTTGTGAAGCCGAGTTTTTTTCCAACTCGTAATGGAAACTTTCCGTTCGGCATATGAAAAATTGCATATTTAAAATCTTCCGGTTTGTAACCGCTCTTTTTCAAAATCGCTTTTGCAGCTCCTTGAACATGCTTAAAATATGCCGGGTCGCCTGTAAATCTTCCTCCGTGATGAGGATAAAACGCGCCTTCTCTTCGCCAAAAATCTGGCGTGTCTGTTGTGAAAGAATCCGTGAACAACAACTCTGCTACAATATTTTCCTTTCCGAAAATGAATGCTGAACCGCCAGCAGAAGCAGAAAATTCCAATGCATCTGCAGGAGCACCTTGCGATGTGTCAGCGCCGATTGCCATTGCATATTTCACTTCTCCAGCTTTGACTAATGCTTGAGCAACAAACATTCCTTCCGTTCCTGCTTTACAGGCAAATTCAAAATCCGCAGTATGAAAATCTGGCACAATGCCGAGTGCTTCTCCGACAACAGTTCCCGAAGGTTTGACTGCATAGGGATGAGATTCTGAACCGATGTAAAGTGCGCCAATTTCTTTTGGATTGATATTACACCTTTTCAAGGCATTTTTTGCCGCTGCGACCGAAATCGTTATCGTATCTTCATCCAATCCGGGAACAGATTTTTCTTGCAACATCAATCCGCGCTTAATTGATTCTGCATCTTTGCCCCATTGATGGGCAATCTGCTCAGCTTTTATCCGAAATTTGGGAATGTACGAACCATATCCGATAATTCCTATCATTTAATTCTCCTTTCTCTCTTAATTTTTTATAATAATTTTCTCTCTTTCGCCTCTTTTTCAAGCATTTCACGGAAATCAGGATGAGCAATATTGATGAGTGCTTCTGCTCGCTGACGCAAGTTTTTTCCGTGCAAATAAGCAATTCCAAACTCTGTAACCACATAATGAACATCTGCTCGTGTAGTTACAACTCCAGCGCCGATTTTCAATGTAGAAACAATTTTGGAAAATTTTCTATTTTTTGTAGTGGAAGGCAACGCTATAATTGGTTTCCCACCTTTTGATTTTGCTGCACCTCTAATAAAATCAACCTGTCCACCAAATCCTGAATAAATTTTTGTTCCAATAGAATCTGAACAAACCTGTCCAGTCAAATCAATCTCAACAGCAGAATTTATTGCGACCATTTTCGAATTCTGTCCAACGATAATAGGACGATTAGTATAATCTGAGGGATGAGTTTCAAACACTGGATTATTATCAATAAATTCATACACTTTTTTTGAGCCAAGATAGAAAGTTGCAATTACTTTATATGGGTGCAAGGATTTTTTAGCACCTGTAATAATTCCTGCTTCCATTGCCTCTATTACACCATCAGAAACCATTTCAGTGTGAACTCCAAGGTCTTTTTTATCAAACATAGCTTTTAATGCAGCGTTTGGAATACCACCAATTCCCAATTGCAATGTTGAGCCATCTTCAACCAAACTGGCAACATAAGAGCCAATTTTCTTTTCAATTTCTGTAAATGGAACTGGCTTTAATTGTGGAAGTTCTTCGGAAATTTCAACAATCTTTGCTACTCGCGAAATATGGATAAACGAATCGCCCAATGTGCGTGGCATTTTATCATTTACTTGTGCAATAACAATTTTTGCAGTTTCGGCAGCAGCTTTTGAAGCAAGACATTCTACGCCAAAACTCATAAATCCGTGTTCATCAGGTGGAGAGAGATGTAGGAAAACAACATCTATTGGCAACTGTCCAGAATAAAAAAGGTTTGGAATTTCATAAAGAAAAACTGGAATATAATCTGCTCTTCCTTCATTGACGGCTTCACGGTCACCTGGTCCGACGAAGAGTGAATTATGTCTGAAATGTTTTTCCATTCCTGGTTTTGATAATGGGTCATCTCCTAAAAGCAAGACATGAGTTATCTCGACATTTCGCAATTCATCTTTTCGCTCCGCCAATGCTTTTGTAAGTTTGAATGGAGTTGCCGCATTGCCACTAACATAGACACGCTCATTGCTTTTCACAACCGATACAGCTTCTTTAGCACTTACTTTTTTCTTTTTGTAATTATCAAACCAACTCATTATAAAAGCTCCTTTCGGATTGAACCTTTTTCTGCACAGATTCCATTTTTCAAATCAAGATTTTTCTTCAAAGCGTCTTCAAAACCAACTTCTAAAATTATTCTCAAATACGGAAAAACACTGGAAGTAATTGCATGCGTCGCTGTTCTGGCGACCAAAGTCGTGGCATTTGGCATACAAAAATGATAAACATCATCTACAGAATATACGAATTTCCCGCTTGGCGTAATTTTTGCGGTTTCAATCGAGCCGCCTTGGTCAACATCAAAATCAATTATAACTGACCCTTTTTTCATAGATTTTATCATTTTTTTCGTGATTAAAATTGGAGTTTTTTTTCCAGGAACTAAAACTGCGCCGATGATTACATCAGCGAATTTTGTTAATTTTTCAAGATTATGTCTTGTCGCAAACATTGTCGTGATTTTCATACGATGTGATTTTGAAGCGAGTTTTACGAGTTTATCTCTCTTAATATCAAGAACGTAGACATTTGCTCCAATTTCCGCAAATGCCCTTGCAGAAACACTTCCCAAAGTTCCAGCACCAAGAATTACAACTTCAGCTGGTGGAATTCCCGGAATTCCCGAAAGCAAGATTCCACGCCCACTTTTTGGGGATTCCAATTCTCTGCCAGCTAATTGAACGGAGAGCTTTCCGGCAATCTCGCTCATTGGGCTTACTAAAGGAAGTTTGCCATCAGCTTTGCGAATTAATTCATACCCGATGAGTGTAATTTTTTTATCCTTCACAACTTGAATAAACTCTTTCGAAGCAGTAATTAGATGCATAAATCCCATCACGATTTCCCCTTCTTTGATATAGGAAAATTCCTCTTTTTGAGGTCTTCGCACTTTTAGAACAATATCTGCTCTGCGATACACCTCCTCTTTGGAATATACGATTGTCGCGCCAGCTTTTTCATAATCCAAGTCAGAAAAACCAGCACCTTTACCAGCTTTTGTCTCAACATAAACTTCCGAATTATACAACATTAATTCTTTCACGCCCATTGGTGAAAGTCCGACTCTGAACTCCGGAATTTTGTCAGACAATGATATCTCTTTTGGTACGCCAAAAATCATTTATACTCCTTCATTTCATTTATTTTTTGATTAATTTATTCGATAGAAATAAGCGAATCTCCGCTGTTAACTGTCTGCCCATTTTTCACATAAATTTTTTTCACAATTCCATCTTTGGGAGATTTCATTTCGTTCTGCATTTTCATTGCTTCGACTATCATAATTCCCTGATTTGCAGAAACTTTGTCCCCTTCTTTCACCTCAATTTCAACAATCAAACCGGGCATTGGAGCAGAAACAATCACCTCTTTTTTTTGAGCAGAATCTGGACTAGTTTTGAGCATTTTTTGAATCTGTTCATCGACAACTCCAACTGCATAATCTTCATTATTCACCGAAATTTGATTCTCATTTTCAGAAACAATATTATAGAATTTATTATCGATGAACAATGTCATTTGTGAGCCATTATTCGATACAACTTCTGCTTGAATCTTTCTGTTATTCAACAAAATAGAAAAGTTGTTTGATATGTTTTTTATGTCAACTTTGTACTTTTTTTCATCAATTTTTACGATATAAGCCATCTCAATTTTTCCTCAACATTGAGTTGCGTGCAGCAAGTTTCCACGGACTGACAGATTCAACTTTTTCATCTGAAATCAAAATTCGCATCTCTTTCATTCTTTTTTTTATCACAACTGCAATCGCCGCAATCTCATAATTTTTCTTCTTGTATTTAATTTTCCCGAGAACATTGTCAATAAAAGTAGTGTTATAGTCACCATTTTTGAATTTCTCATTTTCCATAACGAGACGATGAAACGGAATTGTCGTCTTTATTCCGTGAATTTGATATTCGCGAAGTGCTCTTTTCATTCTGGAAATAGCTTCTTTTCTTGTTGAAGCCCAAACAAGGAGTTTTGCAATCAATGGGTCGTAGTAAATTGGAACTTCAAAACCTTCATAAACACCACTTTCAATACGAATTCCCGGTCCGCCAGGTTCGAGAATTTTAGTTATTTTTCCGGTCGATGGAACAAAATTATTTTCTGGGTCTTCAGCAGAAATTCGGCACTCAATTGATGAGCCATTTATTTTAATATCATCTTGTTTGATTAACAATTTTTCGCCAGAAGCAATTCTAATTTGCTCTTTCACAATATCAATTCCTGTGACAAGTTCGGTAACTGGATGTTCGACCTGCAGACGCGTATTCACTTCCAGAAAATAGAAATTTCTGTTTTCATCAACCATAAACTCAACAGTTCCAGCATTTGAATAATTTGATGCTTTTGCTGCGCGAACTGCGGTTTCACCCATTTTTTTTCGCAAATCAGAAGTCATAATTGGCGATGGCGATTCTTCTATTAATTTTTGATGACGGCGTTGAACTGAACATTCTCTCTCACCGAGATGAATCACATTTCCAAAATTATCTGCCAGAATTTGAAACTCAATATGCCGCGGCGATTCGAGAAATTTTTCTATAAAAACAGCAGAATTTCCGAATGCGGATTCTGCTTCATTCCGTGCCTGTTTGAGAGAGGAAATCAGTTCTTCCTTTTTTCTGACAACTCGCATACCCTTTCCACCACCACCTGCAGCAGCTTTTATCATAATTGGAAATCCAATTTTTTTAGCGATTTCCAATGCTTCTTTGTTATTTTTCAGTTTACCTTTTTCGCCCGGAATAACAGGAATTCCTGCTTTCGTCATTGTTTTTTTGGAGGCAATTTTATCTCCCAAAAGTCGGATTGCTTTCGAAGTTGGACCGATGAAAATCAGATTGTTTTCCTCACATTTTTTGGCAAATTCTGCATTTTCAGCAAGAAATCCGTAGCCGGGATGAATTGCATCTACTTTCGCTCTTTTGGCAATTTCAATAATTTTCTCGATTTTTAGATAACTCTCATTTGCTGGAGCCATGCCGATATAATGCGCTTCATCCGCATAGGAAGTGTGTAGCGCTGTCTTATCAGCATCAGAAAAAATAGCCACGGATGTGATGTCCATCTCTTTGCAAGCTCTGATAACTCGCACCGCGATTTCGCCACGATTTGCGACAAGAATTTTTTTAAACATAATTTCAAAATCCTAATTTCTAATTACAAATAGAATGTCAAAGTTCTAAACTCAAAACCACTTTAATATACATCAGCCCAGTCATTTGTTATTCGACATTTGACATTTTATTTGATATTTGTCATTTGATATTTGACATTTCTATAATGGAATATTTCCATGTTTTCTGGGAGGATTTGTGTCTCGTTTATTCTCAATTACCTGCAACGCTTCGATAATTCTGGGTCGTGTTTCTGAAGGTCTGATAATTGCATCGATATATCCTTTACTTGCGGTGATAAAAGGGTTTGCAAATTTTTCAGTGTATTCGTCAATAAGTTTTTTTTCTAACTCTTTTGGATTTTTTGCATCTTTTATCTTATTTTTATAAAGGATTTTCACCGCTCCTTCTGGACCCATCACAGCAATTTCTGCGCTAGGCCAGGCAAAATTTATGTCTGTTCTTGTGTGCTTGGAACTCATCACGCAATACGCACCGCCATACGCTTTTCTTGTGATAATCGTTATCCGCGGAACTGTGGATTCACAATATGCGTAAAGAAGTTTGGCACCATTTTTGATTACGCCGCCCCATTCCTGTGCGGTTCCCGGCAAAAATCCCGGCACATCCACAAAAGTGATTATCGGAATATTAAAGCAGTCACAAAATCTGACAAATCTCGCGCCTTTCATCGAAGAATCTTTATCCAAAACTCCAGCTAAAACTGCTGGCTGATTTCCAACAATTCCGACAGATTTTCCATTCATTCGTGCAAAGCCGACAATCAAGTTTTTCGCATAATGTTCGTGAATTTCAAAAAAATCTCCATCATCAATCACTTTTTTTATCACTTCGCTCATATCATACGGTTTGTTTGGACTGTCTGGAACAATTTCATCCAATTTCTTATTCATTCGATTCACATCATCATTTGGTTCGATAGGAGGCGTGTCTTCAAGATTATTTTGCGGAATAAATGAGAGAAGTTTTTTTATGAGCTCAACTCCTTCAATTTCGGAATCAGCTGAAAAATGTGCAACTCCAGATTTCGCATTATGAACTCCTGCACCACCAAGTTCTTCAGATGTAACTTCTTCGTGAGTGGCAGCTTTGACGACATTTGGACCGGTCAAAAACATATACGAACCTTTCACCATTATGATAAAATCCGTCATAGCCGGCGAATAGACGGCTCCGCCTGCGCAAGGACCCATTACGGCAGAGATTTGCGGAACAACTCCAGATGACATTACATTTCGCAAAAATACATCCGTGTAGCCAGCCAAACTTTCCACCCCTTCCTGAATTCTCGCTCCGCCCGAATCCTTAATTCCAATAATTGGGCAGCCCATTCGCAATGAAAAATCCTGCAATTTGCAAATTTTTTCAGCATAAGCGTGCGATAACGAGCCGCCAAAAACCGTGAAATCTTCGACAAAAATGCACACTTTTCGTCCATTTATTCTTCCGTATCCTGTAACGACTCCATCGCCGAGAATTTTCTTTTTATCCATTCCAAAATCTGTGCAACTATGAGTGACGAATTTGTCAGTTTCGCGGAATGTGCCTTTGTCAAGAAGCAGTTCAATTCGCTCTCTTGCGGTAAGCTTTCCCTTTTTGTGTTGAGCATTTATTCTCTCTTTTCCACCGCCGAGAAGCGCCTGTTTTTCCAATTCTTCGAGATGTTTTATCTTATCTTTTATCTTCATTTTACATCCTCATAAAATTAAATATAATTATCAAACCCAATGAATTCTTCCATCTTTTCGTGGTGGAGCAGGTGGTTCTTTGTCATAATATCCAAGTGCAATTCCACAGAGAAATTCCAGATGATTGGCATCAAGTAGTTTGCTGACTTCATCTGCCATTTCAGTAACCCGTCCTAAAACGCAAGTCCCCAAACCCTCTTTGTGAGCAAGCAGAAGCAAATTCTGAACTGCCAGAAATACACTGCCAATCGAAGTGATATATTCTTCCCCGGCTAATTTTTTGGAGAAGACAAGAATTACAACGGGCGCATTTCCAGTTGTCTGAAAAAAATTTTCTGTTAGTTTCAAAATTTTTGGCGGCAATTTATTTTCAAGTGTAGGTTTGACATACTTCCAAAATTTTCCGTATAATTCTTTGAATTTTGTAAGTTTCTTGTTTTTAAGAACATAAAATTGCCAATTTTGATAATTTTTTCCAGATGGCGCCCAGATGGCTGTTTGCAGGATTTTTTCCAATAATTCGTCAGATACTTTTTTATCATTAAATGAACGAATACTTCTTCTCGTTTTAATAATTTCGTAAATATCGTTTGAAAATTTCATATTATTTTCTCCTGTTTTTTCCTCTTTCACAATCAAGATGCTTGTGTTACATTTTTTTCTCAAAATAATAGTTCTTCCCATCTTCTGTTAAACGAATATAACCGAATGGATTTTCCACTTCATGTTCCAAACATACCAGCCAATTTTCCGCAATTGCTCTTTTGTAAAGTTCTTTTCTTTTCTGCATAATTTCCACCGGATAAAGGTCAAATCCCATTGTATATGGAATTTTTATATGAGTTACAGCTGGCAAAATTCCTCCCCAATACGAGGCAATCTTTCCGTTTGATTTGGCAAATACAATTTGATGATATTGCGTGTGACCACCTGTGATTTCCACGCTGATGCCGGGAACGATTTTCACATTTTCTTCAATCAATTTTACTAATCCCGCTTCCATTAAAGGAAGATAATTTTCGAGAAAATAGGTGCCTTTTGTGCGTTCATTTGGATGAGTAGCATCTTCCCATTCGTTCTTTTGGAAATAATGGATGGCGTTTTTAAAAGTGGGGACAATTTTTCCATTTTCAATTTTTGTGCAAGCTCCCACATGGTCGAAATGAAGATGGGTAGCGACAATGATATCAATGTCATCTGCCGTCATTCCAATTTCTGCTAATGAATTTTCGAGTGTTGGTTGATATTTAATTTTGAATATTTTTTGCTGTTTTGCAGAATATTTATTTCCCAAGCCGGGATCGATAAGAACATTGTGTTTGTCTGTTTTCACTAAAAGCGGATTGCTGTTTAATTTTACTCTATTCAATTCGTCAGGTGTTGTTAATTTTTGCCAGATAACTTTTGGTACAACTCCAAAAAATCCACCTCCATCAAGCCAAAATTCTCCATCTCGGAGGGAGAATAATTCAAAATCTCCAAGTTTTACTTTTTTAACTATTTTCATACAAACTCCTGAGAAATTTCTAAATCCTAATTATCTAATTTCTAATAAAATTTCAAAATCAAAATATCAAAGTTAAGTAATTTTTCGCTTTTTGAGATTTATTCATTTTGTATTTTATTTGATATTTGAAATTTGATATTTATCATTTATAATTTTCTGCTATTTTATTACCTTTTTAATAAATTCAATAATCGTTCCAGTTGGAGTTCCTGGTGTGAAAATTTTTTTTACTCCCATTTTATACAATTTTTCGATGTCTTCTTCTGGAATGATGCCACCGCCAATAACCAATATATCTTCCGCATTCTTTTCTTTCAGAAGTTCGATAATTCTCGGAAATAAAGTCATATGAGCACCGGATAAAATCGAGAGCCCGATGACATCAACATCTTCCTGAATTGCCGCTTCTACAATGCTTTCGCTCGTTTGGTGAAGTCCAGTGTAAATGACTTCAATTCCGGCATCTCGAAGTGCGGCTGCAACTACTTTCGCTCCGCGGTCGTGACCATCAAGGCCTGGCTTGCCGACTAAAACTCTTATTTTTTTCTTCATAAAAACTCCTTTGTAAATTTCTAAATCCGAATTACCTAATTTCCAATGAAATTTCTAAATCCGAATTTCTAATGTCTAATAAGATTTTAAAATCCAAAAATCAAAATTACATTTGCGATGCTGACTTTTTTGAAATTTAATCATTTGGTTTTTTATTAGAAATTAGAAATTTGTAATTTGTCATTTTCCTTTATCTTTTCTTCCTTGATTTAATTACAATAGATGAAAATATGAGATTTAGCTCATTCACTTCTTTCCATAAAATTTTTGCTTCATTCTTTAATTTCGGAACTGCTTTGGCAATCATTCTCAACCAAAATCTTGTTTCTTTTGATTCTTTTTTGCAGATACCGATTTTATGCTCAAAATCTTTTTTTGATTCAGCACAATCAGCTTCGTTATAATTCGCTCCGACGCTTGTTCCTGCTTTAATTAATTGAGTAATCAAAGATAATGTCACCGGATTTTTTGGAATTTTCTTTGCGAATTCAATTAGATTCTCGCCCAATTTAGCAGTTCGTTCTTCCAAATCATATATTTTTTTCGTCTTTTCTGTTTCATCATTTGAACTATTTTTATTTTCTCGATCCATAACTTTAAATCCTTTCAGATAATTTCTAATGTCTAATCAATGTCAAAATCCAAATGTCAAAATCCGTCTTTTCTTTTTTTGAAATTAATTCATTTGGATTTTTATTAGAAATTAGAAATTTGTAATTTGTCATTTTCCTTCTTGTTTCTCTAAAAAATTATCGGTTCTCGATAAACACCAAATTCTTCTTTTAATGTTTCGCACATCTCACCAAGAGTGGCATATTCTCTAACACATTCTATAATTTTAGGCATCAGATTTTCACCATTTTTTGCTGCATTTGAGAGTTTTTTTAAACTCTCTTTAACTTTTGCGTTGTTTCGTTCTGTCTTGACTTTTTCCAAAGTTTTTCTCTGATTCTCCTCAACTTCCTTAGGAATTTTCAAAGTTTCGATATCAACTTTTTCCTCTTCATCAAAAATATTTACGCCAATATGATATTTTTCCTTTTTGTCGAGCGCTCTTTGATATTTGTAAGCACTTTGGGAAATTTCTCTTTGGAAAAAACCTTTGTCAATTGCGGAGATAACTCCACCTAAAATTTCAATTTTATCGAAATATTCATAAGTTAATTTTTCCAGTTTATCAGTCAAATTTTCCACAAAATATGAGCCGCCAAGTGGATCGATTGTATTTGGAACACCTGTCTCATAAGCGATAAGTTGCTGTGTGCGGACAGCGATTTTTACTGCTTTTTCCGTCGGAAGTGCATAAGTTTCGTCCATCGAATTTGTGTGAAGTGATTGCGTTCCGCCGAGAACAGCTGCTAATGCTTGAAATGCAGTTCGGATGATATTATTTTCAGGTTGCTGCGCAGTTAGCGAGCAGCCAGCGGTTTGAGTATGAAAACGCATAAGATGCGAACGGGGATTTTTTGCTTTGAATTTTTCCTTCATCATTCTTGCCCAAATTCTGCGTGCTGCTCGGTATTTTGCAATTTCCTCAAAAAAATCCAAATGTGCATCGAAGAAAAAAGATAGACGAGGTGCAAATTTATCAACATCCAAACCAGCTTTGATGCCATATTCAACATAAGTCAGTCCATTCGCGAGAGTAAAAGCAAGTTCCTGAAGTGCAGTTGAACCCGCTTCGCGGATGTGATAACCAGAAATCGAAATCGTATTCCATTTGGGAACATTTTCAGAGCAATATTCCAAAATATCAGTAATAATTCGCATCGAAGGTTCAGGCGGATAAATCCAGGTTTTTTGCGCTTGATATTCTTTGAGCATATCATTTTGAATTGTTCCTGTCAGTTTTTCTGGAGGAATGCCTTGCTTTTCTCCAACTACAATATACATTGCCAGAAGCATTGCTGCTGGTGGATTTATCGTCATTGAGGTGGAAATTTTGTCAAGTGGAATTCCATCAAAAAGGATTTCCATATCTTTCAGCGTATCAATCGCAACGCCGCATTTTCCTACTTCACCCAAAGCCATCGGATTATCAGAATCGCGCCCGTAAAGTGTGGGAAAATCAAATGCAACAGAAAGCCCTGTTTGACCGTGTTTGAGAAGATATTTGTATCGTTTGTTCGTATCTTGTGCAGTTCCAAATCCGGAAAATTGCCGCATTGTCCAAAGTCGCCCACGATACATATTTGTGTAAACTCCGCGTGTATAAGGATATTCGCCTGGAAAATTCAAATCTTTTTCAAATTGGAAATTTGGGTTGTTGGAAGGCGCATAAATTGGTTTTATTGGTAAATTTGAGATAGTCGAAAAATCTTTTTTTCGTTCCATATTTTTATCGTATTTTTTTTCACATTCTTTTTTAATTGTCAAATTTACCTCCATTTAATAATTTTTGATAAATTTCAGTAGCGATTTTATAAGGATTTGACTTGCGCTGATAAGTTTTTTCAAGTAATAAATTCAGTTCGCTTTGGCTAATAATATTTTTTTTGAGATGAAATCTGACATTCTCTTCGATAAGTTCGTGAATTTTTTTTGAGAAATTATTTTTTCTCTTTTCCTCGAATTGCCGACTCTTAATGAGATACTTTCTGTGAGATTTAATTTCTGAAACAAGCTCTTGAATGCCAACATTTTCTGTAGCAATTGTCTTCAAAATTGGATAATTCCATTCAATTTTTTTATCTCGTAAATCAAAAGCGAATTTCAATTCCATCATTAAGATATCAGAACCTTCTCTATCACTTTTGTTAATTATCACTATATCTGCAACTTCCAAAAGCCCCGTCTTCATCGCTTGAATGGAATCACCTGATTCAGGCACAAGAGCGACGACCGTCGTGTCGCAAACTTCTGCAATATCAAGTTCTACTTGCCCAACTCCCACTGTTTCTATGAGAATAAAATCCATTCCAGCAGCATCAAGGACGAGAGCGACATCCTTAGTTTTTTTTGCGAGCCCGCCCAAACTACCGCGTGTTGCCATACTTCGGATAAAAACATTTTCGTGTAAAGCCAAATCATTCATACGAATTCTATCTCCGAGCAAAGCACCACCAGAAAATGGAGAAGTTGGGTCAACTGCAATGATGCCGATTTTTCTATCATCTTTCAGAAGTTTTTTTGCAATAGCATTTACGAGTGTGGATTTTCCCGAGCCAGGAGGTCCTGTAATTCCAATATGATAAGCATTTCCAGTGTGCGAAAAAATCTCTTCTAATATTTTGGTGTCAGTGCTATTTTCTACTGCGGTGATTGTTCTTGCAATTGTGATTTTATCAGCATTTAATAATTTCTGTAAATTTTTCATATTTTATTGAAGAGATTCCCAAAGTATTTCAGAAACATCCATTACCTGCACATCTAAATCCATCGTTTTAATTGTCTCTTCAAACATTTGTAGGCAATAGGGACAGGCAACAGCGATGATTTCAGCACCTGTTTCCATTAGTTGCTGAATTCGGACATTGACAATTCGTTCCTTTTTTTCCCATTCGAGCCAGAGTCCACCACAACCCGCACCGCAACAGAGACTGAAATCTCGGTTAAAATCTTTTACTTCTACAAGTTCTAAATCTGGAATATTTTTCAAAATATAGCGTGGTTCTTCATAAATATTATTTTGCCGACCGAGCGTGCATGGGTCGTGATAGACGACTTTTTTTGCAAAAGATTTATTGGGTTTAATTATTTTCGCATCAATAAGTTGTGAAAAATATTGGGTAGTGTGAAGCACCTTAAATTTTGCGTCCAATGTAGGATAATCATTTTTGAAAACAGTGAAACAATGCGGTGAAGAGACAAGAATATTTTTCACTCCTGCTTTTTTAAAGGTAGTGATATTTGCTTTGGAAACTTTTTGAAAAACTTTTTCGGCACCGACTCGTCTAATCCCTTCGCCACAACAATTTTCATCCTTTCCGAGAATTCCAAATGAAGTTTTATTTTTCATCAAAATCTTCACAGTATCTTGTGCAACCTTTTGCATTCTTTTGTCATATGCGGAAATACAGCAGGAGAAATAAAGAAATTCCATTT
>JACNJR010000015.1 GCA_014382495.1 Candidatus Cloacimonadota bacterium
CTTTTACAGGGAGACATAACAAAAGAAAAAACAGATGTAATTGTAAATGCTGCAAATTCTTCTCTCTTAGGTGGCGGAGGAGTGGATTGTGCAATTCATCGTGCTGGTGGAATAAAAATAATTAGAAGAATGCAAAGAAATAAGAAGAAAACAAGGAATATGCCAAACAGGAGAAGCAGTCATAACTACAGGTAGAAACTTAAAAGCTAAATATGTAATCCATACGGTAGGTCCTATCTGGCGTGGTGGCAATCAGAACGAAGATACTCTGCTTCATAATTGTTACATTAATTCACTGAAACTTGCAAAAGAGAGAAGAATAAAATCAATTTCTTTTCCATCAATAAGCACTGGTGCTTCTCGCTTCCCAATTGAAAAAGCAAGTAAAATTGCAATTAAGACAGTAATTGATTTCCTAAAAGATAATGAATTCCAAGAAGTTAGATTTGTTTTATTCACTAAAAAAGATTTTGAAATATATTGTAAAAATCTTTAGAAAATTATTGACGCGACAAAATAAAAGTTCAAAAACTTATTTTATACTTTTCTGAAATTTATACCTAATATAAATTAATAATTTTTTTTACAATATTTACTATTTATTACGATAAGTTGAATAATTCTTGACAAATTTTCCAGTACGAACTTCTGGTGAGTTAAAAAAATAAATGAGGAGAAATTATGTCAATAAATCTTCAGGAGTTGTTTTCAGTTAACGCAAATGGAATAAAGAAATCGGTTATTCGCGAATTGCTTAAATTGACATCAAATCCGGAAATTATTTCGTTCGCCGGAGGGCTTCCGTCGCCCGAATCATTTCCAGTTGAGGAATTGAAAGAGACGGTTTTGGAAGTTTTGGAGAATGAACCAAAAACCGCTTTGCAATACACCTCTACAGAAGGCGATACGATTTTATCGGAAGAATTGGTTAAGCATTCTAACGAAAATGGAATGAATGTTTCTGATAAAAATATTCTCATCACAACAGCATCGCAGCAAGGTTTGGATTTGATTTCAAAAATTTTCATCAATCGCGGCGACAAAGTAATTGTCGAATTGCCTTCGTATGTCGGTGGACTTGGTGCTTTCAATGCTTATGGCGCAGATATGATTGGTATTTCTATGGACGAAGAGGGAGCAAGCGCAGATATGCTCAGAGAGAAGCTTTCCGAACTTTCTGCAAAAGGTGAAAAACCAAAATTCATCTATCTCATACCAGATTTTCAGAATCCAGCTGGCGTTACGATTAGTTTGAAACGACGAAAAGAAATTCTCCAAATCGCATACGAATTTGATGTGCTGATTTTGGAAGATAGTCCATATCATGAACTCCGTTTTGAGGGCGAATCGGTGCCATCGTTGTATAGTTTAGATGACAAAAATCAGGTAATTCTTCTCGGAACATTTTCAAAAATTCTCGCGCCAGGATTTCGCATTGGATGGATTGTGGCTCATCATAAAATTATTAATAAATTGATTGCGGCAAAACAGTCGGCAGACCTTTGTTCACCATCATTTTCTCAAAGAATTATGGGACGATTTCTGCAAAAAGGACATCTCGGAAGAAATATTGAAAAAATCAAAATAATGTATCATAAAAAACGCGACCTGATGATTGCGGGATTTGAAAAACATATGCCGAAAGGTGTCAGCTGGACTACTCCAGAAGGTGGACTTTTCCTGCTCGTGAAAGTTCCGAAATATATCGATACGGATAAACTTTTCGATATCGCTCTGAAATATAATGTCGCTTTTGTGATTGGCTCTGCATTTCATTGCGATGGCTCGGGACACGATACGATGAGAATTAACTTTTCTTACGCATCTGAAGACCAAATTGAAATCGGCGTAAAGCGGTTAGCAAAAGCAATTAGAGAGTATCCTAAAAAATAATATCTGAAAAAATTGCAAAATATTTATGCAAAAAATATGAACAGAATACTTTCGATAAAAAAGCCAGAAGAGATTAAAGAAGAATTAAAAAAAATTGGTGTAACTTCTGGCGGAATTATTTCGATGGCTCCGAAAGCAAATTCTGTTGCGCTGAAATTGAAAAATATCAAAGTTGGCGCTGCGAATATTATCAAGCAAGATATGCTCAGCATCGGCGGCGATACTGCAGTTTCAAGAGGAGTTGTCGATGGAAAAGTCAAAAAATCTGATATTATAATTCTCGGGAATTTGCATAAAATTAAACTTCTTCTGAAAAAATTATCTCATCAAGATATTTTTGAAATCCCACAAATATGCAAATCTATCGAAAATTTGATTCAAATCGAAGTAGAATTTTCCACAAAAAAACTTACAGCACGAAAATATATTTTGCCTTTGGACCGCACTTTGATTATGGGAATTTTGAATGTGTCGCCCGATTCTTTCTATGATGGCGGAAAATATAGCACTTTGGATTCTGCGCTATTTCAAATAGAAAAAATGCTCAAAGATGGTGCAGATATAATCGACATCGGCGGCGAATCCACACGCCCTTATTCAGAAAAAATTTCGGTTGAAGAAGAAATTTCAAGAGTGATTCCAATTATCGAAAAATGTGTTTCAAATTTTGACATCCCAATTTCTGTTGATACATACAAATCAGAAGTTGCGAAAAGTGCTCTGCAAACTGGCGTCCATATTGTGAATGACATTAGTGCACTTCGTTTTGACAAAAAAATGGCGGCAACTATCGCAAAATATCAAGATGTGCCTGTCATTCTGATGCACATTAAAGGAACTCCAAAAAATATGCAAGACAATCCCACTTACGATGATGTCGTCGAAAAAATTTTGGATTATCTTGCAGAATCGATAAACATCGCAGAAGATGCTGGAATAAATGGCGAAAATATCATCATCGACCCAGGAATTGGTTTTGGAAAACGAGTTGAAGACAATGTTAAAATTATCCAGAAAATTTCTGAGTTTCGCTCTCTTGACAAGCCGATTTTGCTTGGATGCTCAAACAAAAGTTTTATCGGCAAAATTCTCGATGCTGAGAAAAATGATAGATTGGAAGGAACATTTGCGGCCAATTCATTCGGAATTCTAAATGGTGTAAATATAATTCGAGTGCACGAAGTCGCTCAGCACAAAAAATTGGTTCAAATGCTCGATTACTTCAGAAAGGAATAATTGATGAATTTTCTTCTGCCGAATATTTTAGATATTCTGGACATAATCGTCGTTGCGTACATCTTTTACAGAATTATTTTGCTCGTCCGCGGCACAAAAACATATCAAGTTCTTTGGGGATTGCTGATACTCCTAATTTTCTATTTCGTCGCCATAATTTTTAATCTCAAACTTCTCGGTTCGATTATCAATATCCTGAAAGATTTCTGGATTATCGCGCTTGTCGTGCTTTTTCAACCTGAAATCAGAACGGCACTTATCAAGTTTGGGCAGAAACCAATTTTTCGCTCGCTCTTTCCGCAAAAACAACAAATAAAATTCACAAAATTGCTCAATGCAATTCGAAATATGTCATATCACAAAATCGGCGGAATCTTCGTAATAGTCAACAAAGTTGGCGTCGATGATTATCTGCCAACTGGCGAAGTTATCAATTCAGAATTATCAGAAAAGTTGATTCTGGCAATCTTCAATAAAAAGTCCATACTTCATGATGGCGCAATTATAATCAAGAATAATCGTATCATCGCAGCGAAAGTAGTTTTGCCTTTGACAACTCAAGAGAAATATGCAAAAAAATTAGGCACGAGACATCAGGCTGGAATTGGAATTTCAGAGCAGACAGATGCTTTTGTTATCATTATTTCAGAATATTCGGGAAAAATTTCAACTGTAAAAAATGGCATCATAAGTGAAGATGTGCCGATTGATATTCTCTCACAAACATTAATTGATGAATTGGAAAAATAAAGTAATAATCGGCATTACTGGCGGTATTGCTACTGGCAAAACGACCGCTACAAACTTCTTTCAGAAAAAAGGATTCTATAAAATTGATGCTGATAAAATCGGACATCAGATTCTTTTGCAAAAAAATGTGAAAGAAAAAATCCTCGCAAATTTTGGGAATAAAGTTATTTCAGAAAATGAAATCGATAGAAAAAAACTCGGCAAAATTGTCTTTCAAAATAGAGAAAAATTAGATTCGCTTAACAAGATTATTCATCCGATTTTGATAAATAAAATTTTCGATAAAATTGAAACAACAAAATGCAAAAAAGTTATTATCGACGCAGCTTTACTTCTTGATTGGAAGTTAGACAAAATCTGCAAATATGTAATCCTTATCACTTCCCAAAATGAGAACAAAATTAAGCGGCTTATTTTAAATCAAAAACTCTCAAAAAAAGAGGCAATAGAGCGAATTTCTTCTCAGAAAAAACTATCTGGAGAAATTGATTTTGTAATAAAAAATAATTCTACACTTTCAGAATTTGAGAAAAAACTCAAAAAGATCTGGAATGAGATGAAACTTGAAATTTGAAATTTGGAGTGCTGAAATGAGGAGTTCCAACTTGTCGGTACGACGAACTTTCAGCATTCGCTTTTGCGAGAAGTTCTTCGCCAGCTGGCGGATCATTCTCGAACGCCAAAATAATATCTAATTTAAATGATACTTAAAAACATCCAATATTACAAATTTTGCTTTTACGGATTCTTGAAAAATTTGCGTTTTTTCGATCCATTTATTATTCTATTTTTCCGTGAAATTGGCTTTTCATTTTTGCAAATCGGAACACTTTATTCCATCCGCGAAATTTCCACAACGATATTGGAAATTCCAACTGGCTTAATAGCAGACACTTACGGAAGAAAAAAATCTATGATTCTCTCTTTCACTTCATACATTTTATCATTTCTTATATTTTACTTTTTCCCAAATTTCACAATTTACATTTTTGCGATGATTCTATTTGCAATTGGTCAGGCATTCAGAACCGGCACGCACAAAGCGATGATTTTGGATTATCTGAAAATCAAAAATATCTCTCATCAAAAGATAGAATATTACGGACATACTCGCGGTTTTTCTCAATTCGGCTCTGCAATTTCTGCTCTGATTGCCGGCGTTCTCGTTTTCTATTCAGGAAGTTACAAAATCGTATTTCTCGGCTCGGTTTTTCCATATATTTTAGGACTGATTTTGCTGATTTCTTATCCAAATGAATTAGATGGCAAAATCGAAAAAATAAAAGAGAAAAAAACTATAAAAACAATTTTCAATAACTTCAAAAATACGATTTTAAGTTTTTTCCAGATGTCCAAAAATCCCCTTCTGATAAAGGCGCTTTTCAATTCATCTCTGTACGATGGTCTGTTCAAAACCATCAAAGATTATCTTCAACCAATTTTACAAACTTTTGCATTATCAATTCCAATCTTGCTCTCAATTGGTGAAAAAAGAAGCACGATTTTCATCTCATTGACATACTTTTTCATTTATTTACTGACCTCATATTCTTCGCGAAAAGCAAGCAGATTTTCCAAAAAATTTAGTTCATTAGCATTTGCAATAAATTTTAGTTTCATTTTGGGAATTATCTTAACAATCGCATCTGGACTATTTTATGCAGTTGATTTGAAAATTCTGACAATCGTGGTTTTTATAATTTTATACGCAGCACAAAATATCAGGCGACCGCTAAATATCGGCTACATAAGCGAAAATATCTCTTCAAAAATAATGGCGACTGGACTCTCAGTAGAATCTCAATTAAAAACGCTTACAATCGCAATTCTCTCACCTATTATGGGATTTTTTGCAGATACTTTTGGGATTGGTCTTGCTCTGATTATTTTATCATTTTTGATAATAGTTTTATATCCTGTTATCAAAGTAGTCAGATATTCCGGTGTCGAAAAATAAAAAGTATTTATGCTCTTGCTTTTTTTATTCCCCTATCAGTTGCTTATATTTGTCAGCAGAAAGGAGATTTTCAATTTCGTCCATATTTATGATTTCAAGCTTTGCAATCCAACCATTTTTATAAGGACTGGAATTTATAAGTTCTGGCGAATCAGCCAAATTTGTATTTACATCAATAATTTTTGCACTAATTGGAATACAGATTTCTTCGACAGCTTTGACCGCTTCGACTGTCGCCAAAACTTCTGCTGCTGCTAATTCTGCGCCGATTTCTGGTAGTTCAATAAATACAATATCACCCAACTCTTTTTGAGCATAATCGGTTAGACCAATTGTCGCTTCGCTGTTGTGAATCTTCAGCCATTCGTGAGTTTCTGTGTATTTTAATTCATCTTTAACCATTCTTTCATCTCCTAAAATATTTTTACATTTTCAGTGTTCCATTCTTGTAAAATGGCGGGTTGACAATCTCTGCTTTTAGATATTTCTCTCTGATTTTTATCTCAATTTCTGTTCCGATTTTCATAAAATCCCTTTTTACATATCCTGTTCCGATTCCGATATTCAAACTTGGTGAGATTGTTCCGCTTCTGACTTCGCCAATCTGCTGACCATTTTTGAAAATTTCATAATGCGGGCGCGGAATCCCTTTCTCGCTCATTTTGAACGCCACAAGTTTTTTTTGTATTTTTTCTTCTCTGATTTTTAATAAAGTTTCTTTTCCGATGAAATCGTTTTTTTTAAATTTTACAATCCATTTCAGGCCAGCTTCGAGCGGATTTGTATTCTCATCAATATCATTTCCGTAAAGTGGATATTTCATCTCCAATCTGAGTGTATCTCGTGCCCCCAAACCGATTGGCTCAATTTCAAATTCTTCACCAGCTTTTTCGATTTTGTTCCACAAATTTTCAGCTTTATCAAGTTGCGTGAAATATATTTCAAATCCATCTTCGCCTGTATAACCCGTTCTGGACAGGATTACAGGAACATCAGCAATTTTTGTTCGTATGAAATAATAATATCTTAAATTCACAAGATTTTCATTTACAAGTTTTTGCATTACCTTTTCAGAATATGGACCTTGCACTGCGATGAGCGCAGTTTTGTCACTGACATTTTGCAATTTAACACCTTCAATGAGATTCGTTTTTAGCCACTCAAAATCTTTATCAATATTTGACGCATTGGCGACAAGATAGAAAATATCCTTTTCACGATAGACAAGCAAATCGTCAACAATTCCGCCATTTGGATAGCACATATTTGTATATTGAATCTGCCCTATTTCTAATTTTGACGCATCATTTGTCGTCATTTTCTGAATAAAATCCAATCTCTTTTCCCCTTTTACGATGAACTCTCCCATATGCGAAAGGTCAAACATTCCGACCGATTTCCTTACCTTTTTGTGTTCTGACACAATTCCATTTTCATATTGAACGGGCATTTCGTATCCAGCGAATGATACAATTTTAGCGTTTCTCTTTTTGTGAATGTTATAGAAAGCTGTCTCTTTTGGCAAATATTTTTTCATTTATTTTTGTGCTACTTTTTCGCCTTTTCCATAAACGAATAATTGATACGCTTTCTCAATTCTGTCCCAATTATGTTCTCTGTCCATTGCCCATTTTCTACCGATTACTGAGGTGAGTTTGCCAAGTCCAATCTGCTCGCATTTTTCTTCAACTGATTCGATATAATGTGCGCCACTTTCTGGTCGTTCACCTCTTCTGCCTAACATTGAATGAATGTAGAGATTTTTCGTGTCAAATTTTTTCGCCATTTCCATCAAAGCGAATAGATGTTTGATAGAGCCGTGCGAACTGTAGAATGAGACAATTCCGAGCAGATGCAGATTTGTGCCATTTTTTTTTGCGCCGTTTATCGCCCATTTGAATGCCTCATTTTCATAGATTGAACCATTTTTCAGAGAATTATCAATCCGCAATCTGTCTGACAAAACCACTCTGCCAGCGCCAATATGAAGATGTCCTGCTTCAGAATTTCCGACCGTTCCGTCTGGCATTCCGACATATTCTCCCGCTGCATAAAGTGTCATAAAAGGAAATTGTTTTGTCAAATTATCCATATTCGGCGTATCTGTTTCTCGGATAAGATTTCCATAACTTTCTTCTCGAAATCCCCAACCATCTAAAATCAGAAAAAGAACAGGTTTTCTTTCTGATAAATTCTTTTTTTCTATCAATGAATTTCCTGTCATTTCGGCAGGTTTTTCCAATCCGAGTAAATTTAGAATCGTTGGGGCAACATTTGTCAAATCGCCATTTTTTTTCAGAAAATTTTTATGCTCGCAATCTGAATCTATGAAAATGAATGGCACTTTGCTATTCGTATGTCCCGTATCAACCGCACCTTCGGGATAAAATCGCTTTTCAACTGTGCCGTGGTCTGCGGTAATTATAATTTGCATTCCATTTTGCCGAGCAAGAGAAACAACTTCACCAACTTTTCTATCAACAATTTCGATCGCGGTTTTTATTGCTTGCTCATTTTCAGTGTGACCAACCACATCGATGTTGCAAAAATTTGCGATAATCAAATCATTTTTTTGCTCTTCGATTTTTTCTTTTACTTTTTCAGAAACTTTTTCGATACTCATTTCTGGAATCGAGTCGAATTCTTGGACTTTTGCTGAATCAATGATGATTCTTTCTTCATTTGGAAATGGCTTTTGCTTTCTGCCGTTTAGAAAATATTTTAGATGAACCTCTTTTTCGGACTCAACAATTTTGACCTGTTTCATTCCCGCTTTGCTCACAACTTCGCTGAGAGTATTCTTGACAGATTTCTGGTGAGGAAATGCAACTTTGACATTCAATTTTGGGTCATATTCAATCATCGTGACGAAATTTAGATTCATCTTTTTTGTGGGGAAATGTGAAAAATTGGGTTCAGTTAAAGATTCTGTAATTTCAACTTCTCGCTCGCCGCGAATGTCGTAAAATATCACATAATCGCCATCCTGAAATCTGCCGACTGGATGAGATTTTGATTTATCATAAAGAGCAATTGGGCACATCGTTTCGTCATTTTCGCCCTGAGAATACAATTCAGCAACTGCTCTTGCCAGTGGAAAGTGATATTTGAATTTTGTCATTTTATTTGACATTAGAAATTAGGATTTAGAAATTTATATGTCTTTATACACTTCTTTACAAATAATATTCTGTAATTCTAATTCTTTTAAAACTGGTTCATAAATTTGTGGTTCAACAGGAATTTTCACACCTTTCGCTTTGATTTCGCCATTCAAAATCAATTTCACTGCAATTGCACCTGGCAATCCTACTGTTCGCGACATAGATGAATCGCCATTTGGAATTCCATAATCAATCATTGTAGAAGTAATTTCTTGCTTTTTTTCAGGATATTCTGCGAGAAATTCGTGATGCAAAACAAGCAGGTCTCTTTCGCCAGAATCATATTTTAATTTATCCAAAAGAATCTTGCAGAAGATATCCATTGCTGTCCCTTTCTCAAGTCCAATCTTTTCATTTCCGAGAAGTCCAATCCAATCCATTCTATGAATTGCGTCCGAAGATTCGTCCATTTCCCATTTTTCTGCAAGTGCTTTTTTCAGATTATCAGATTCAGAAATATTCAGAAGATTTTTCATAAAATCGGCATAAGTTCGACCTTCCAAATCGTATTCCTTCTCATCGTCAAGAAGCTCGATATCCACAATTTTTTTTATTGTGATGCACCATCCAGGATAACGCAGAGTTCCGCGAAACATTGTGTTTGTATCATCAATATTATAGATATTTCGGTAAGGCACAGAATTTCGATTTGGATACGCTTCCAATTTTCCAAAACCCGGAATATCAACTTCCCAATGATTTGCGAAAAGTTCCGGTCCGGGAATGTCGGTGATTTTATTATCCATCAGAAATTTTGCGGAATTTTTTCCCGCCATCACAACACCTCGTGGGCTCCAAGAAAATTTATAACCCCACGGATTTGTGTTTGCTTCTGGCGCTGGCAATCCGCCGCAATATGACTTGAAACTGGAAATTTTTCCGCCCTCGTTTTTCACATTGTTAATCACTCGCATTGCAGACATATGGTCAATTCCTGGGTCAACTCCGATTTCATTGAGTATAAGCAATCCAGCTTTTTTTGCCTCTTCATCCAATGCATTCATCTCATCGCTGACATACGAAGTTGTCACCATATTTTTCTGATGTTTGAGACACAATTTCGCAACTTTCACATGATAAGTGTATGGCAACAAACTAACCGCGAGGTCGTTCTCAGAAACCAATTTTTCCAACATTGCATCATTCTTCACATTTAGCGAAAGTGCTTTTCCTCGCGGATGGTCTCCAACCAACTTCTCAGCTTTACTTACTGTCCTACTTGCCACTGTGACCAAAAAATCTGGCTGGTCAAGCAGGTAATTTACATGTGGTCTTGAAACCAAACCCGCACCTAAAATCAGTACTTTTTTCATCATTTCTCCTTTGTTTTTTTTAAGTATTTTTCTAAATATTTGAAATTTTTTGTAAGTTTTCCATAATTGACAATTAATGCTTTTTGAATCGATTTCGGAAGGAGAGATTTCTTCATTTTTCCAGAAATATGAGCATTCATAATTTGAGGAATAAAACCGACCAATTCATCGCTGAAAAATTCTGATGATTCTCTTGGAATTTCGCAAGGAAGGTTATCTCTTGCAATTACCACAACTCCGCAACCTGCGATTCCATCGATAGTTTCGTCAGAGATTGGATTGTAAACATAAGCAGGATTATCGGGTTCAGTTACTTTGGAAGTAAATTCAATCGATCCATTTATATCGCAACTAATGTCACCAATAATTTTCAATTTGTGCTCATTCTCATTTTGATAAAGCGATTTCAAATTCTCTTTTGTTATCACTTTTGGATATTGCGGCGCCCAGTAGATGCAATTTACAAGCAGAGATAGATGTGGAATATATTTTTCAAATTGAGATTTATATTTTTGCGGATTTTCATAATAATCTTGCAGTTCAAATTTGTCTTCATTTTTCTTCGGTAAAACAAGATTTTTCTCTTTGAAAATTACTTTGTAAATATGATTTTTCGATGCGTTCTCGCTTCTTAATTTTAGAAGTTCAAAAGGAGAAATCTCAATAGTTGGAAGCCAATCAAGTATTTGTTGCGCACCTTTGGAGACATTTCCATAACCTGTAATTCCACAAACCAATGGAAGTAATTTTTCTGGAATTCCATCTCTTGCAATTTTCTTGCCAATTTTTTTTATGATATTTTCTGCTTGCTTTAGCGAATCATATTGATATGCTTTTTTTATCTCGTGAAAATGGTCTGAAATTTTTTCTGATTTCAATCTCTGACCAAATGCCCAAAGTGCGTCTATCATTCCAGCGATGCCAGCATGTTTTCCAAAAAATATCAAGCGATTATCATTATCATCAACAATTTTTTCATAATCAATTAAATTGCATTTCAAGTCCAGTATTTTTTGAAGCATCGACATATTATACGGTTGTCCTTTTATGATATGTGAGAAAAAGATGTAAGTTTTTTCTGATGAGAAGAATGATTTCGGCATCTCTTTCACGCCTAAAATAATTTCACAATCTGATAAATCTTCTTGAATATTTGCTCCAATTTTTCTGTATTCTGAATCTGAAAAAATTCGTATTTTTGACGGTTGCAATACAGTTTGAATGTTATATTTCTTTTTTAGAAATTTTATGTGGTGCGGTGTTAATGGGACTCTTCGTTCCCATTTGCTTTTATCTTCTCGTCTAATTCCGATTTTCATTTTGAAAATTTTAATTCAATTCTGCGAAAACTTTTTTGATGATTTTGATAGCATCGCTAAGTTGCGATTCCGTGATAGTCAAAGGTGGCGCAAAGCGGATAATATTTTTGTGAGTCGGTTTGCAAAGCAAGCCATTTTCAGCAAGTTTGATGCAGATATCCCACGCTTCTAAATTATCGCTCGGGCTGATTACAATGGCATTTAATAGGCCTTTGCCGCGAACTAATTCGATTAAAGACGAATCAATTTTTTTCATTTCTGCACGGAAAATTTTTCCGAGTTTTTCGGCATTTTCAGTTAAATTCTCATCTTGAATTACTTGCAAAGCCGCTTTTGCAACAACGCAAGCGAGCGGAAACCCACCAAAAGTCGAGCCGTGCTGGCCAGGTTTTATCACAAGCATAATATCTCTGTTTGCCAACACCGCAGAGACAGGAAGCACGCCGCCAGAAATTGCTTTTCCAAGAATAAGAATGTCCGGCTTCACTTTTTCATAATCACAAGCGAGAAGCCGACCGGTTCTGCCTATGCCTGTTTGGATTTCATCTGCGACAAACAAGGCATTGTATTTTTTGCAAATTTCAAAAGTTTTTTTCAGATACCCTTCATCAGGAACAATCACTCCCGCTTCACCTTGAATTGGCTCAACCAAAAATGCACAAACTTCATCTCCATTTTTCTTCAAAATTTCTTCTAAAGCTTCAGGATTATTGTAAGGAATTTTAATAAAACCGGGCAAAAAAGGTCCGAAATTTTCAGTGCAATCTGAATCAGTTGACGCTGAAATTACTCCAATTGTGCGTCCGTGAAAATTATTTTCGCATACCACAATTTTGGCTCTGTTTGACTTAATTCCCTTCTTCTCATATCCCCATTTTCGCGAAAGTTTTATCGCGGTCTCAACACCTTCTGCGCCAGTATTCATCGGAAGAAGCATATCATATCCAAAAAATTCTGAAACAAATTTTTCATACTCTCCAAGTTTGTCATTAAAAAATGCTCGCGAAGTAAGTATGAGAATTTCTGCCTGCTTTTTCAGTGCATTTATAATTTTCGGATGACAATGTCCTTGATTCAAAGCAGAATATGCAGAGAGAAAATCATAGTATTTTTTCCCTTCAATGTCCCAAACAAAAATGCCCTTGCCTCTCGCAATTACAACAGGAATCGGATGGTAATTATGTGCTCCAAACCTATCTTCTATGTCGATTATCTCTTTGTAATTACGAACTAAATTTTTAGCCATTTCATCCTCGTAATTTTTTGAACTCTTTTGGATTTATGATTTTTTAATGTCAAGTAGAATGGATTTTATCAGAAAAAAAATTTAGTATAAAAAACATTTTTCTAAAGTTTTACTTGACAAGATAATTTAGCTATTAAAATTTTTACTAAAATTTGTTAGACAAATACAAATTTAAATTTCAAGCGACACAAAAGTTAAGGAATTTTATAATTTTGCAATTTTAATTTTATCACAAAATAATTTAATTCTTACGAAAGGAAATTTATGATAAAGGAAATCGGACGACTCAATGGAAATGAAGAATTGGAAATCAAAAATATGACAGAAAAGGCGCTTCAAAAGTTGGAAAAATCTCAAAAAAGTGGTAAAATTGCTTTTGAAAAACTTGCATCTTGTAAAAATTATTTCGGGAGAATTTCAATTGCGAAAGTTGCAGCTTCTTCGCCTTTGAAAGATAAAGTTGCAAAAATTATCAAACCTCTTCTTGACTCAAAAAATTACGCCAAGCGCGCGACAGCACTATATTTTTTCTTCTATTATTATTTTGACGAACCGGAAAAAATGATTGAAATTGTGAGCTCATATTATCATTCAATAAAGTGGGAAGCGGAGAATATTATGGATCATTTTTGGAAAGGATATCCCAAATTGATGAAAGCAAATATGCTGAAATGGATTGAGAGTCCAGACGAGAAAAAACGGTCATTATCTTTTCACGGTTTGGAAAATATTTCTCAGAAAGATCCACAATTTGTATTGGAATTTATCGAAAAAATTATCGATGATGACAGCATCGAAGTTCAGAAAAAAATCACGCATACGTTAATCCAAATTGCACGAATTCATCCAGCCGATGTATATCCGCATCTTATGGAATGGCTGCGAGATGCAGATGAAAAAAGAATGAAAACTATCTGGGTTTCTATGAAACGATTGGCAAATACTGTGATAAATTCTCGGGGGAAAGAGCAAAATGCCGACCTTACACTTCTCACAAAAGAGACAATAAAAAATTGGAAATCTGATAAGAATCCACATATTTCTGAAATGGGTAAAAAATTATTCAAAATTATTAAAAATAAGAAAAACCATTCCGATATTTTCTTCTAAAAATTGACAGAAATTTTCATCCTAAATTCTTCAAATCAAATTTGAAAGGTCTAAAAATAATGAGAAAATTATCGTTTGTTTTTTATTTCCTTCTGATTTTTACAAATTTTTTATTGGGAAAATCTTTGCAATACAGATATAATTTTGAAAAACCTTTTGTGGAGAATAACTTGATTAAATCAAATCTTTCTTCAAAAAAATATATTTCTGGGAATCCGATTATTCCTTATTATTCGGCAAAAATTCTGCTTCCATTTGGAACTGAATTATCCGATGTCAAAGTAAATCATTCTGAATGGCTAACTATTCAAGAAAACATTTTTATTGACTTTGCAAAAACTCCTCAGCCAATAAGTTCAAAAAATATTTCAACTACACAAAAAAATAATAAAATCTACAAATCTGATAATCCATATCCATCTTTTGAGTTTGAAATTTTGGAGACGCAAATTTTGGCTGGACATTATATCGCATTCGTCAATCTCTTTCCATATCGTTATCTTCCGAAATCTGGAATTCTGCAATTTTCACAAAATTTGGAAATAAATATCAGTTTGAAACAGAATTCAAAAACAGCAAATTATCAATCAAAAATGTTATGCAATTCGAATTCAGTTCAGAAAAAGCTTGAAAGATTGGTTGGTAATTTTGAGGAAAATATTTCATATTTCAAAAAAGGACAGAATAACTTTTCTAAAAACGGTCTTCCAAGTTCTGAAAATCCATATCAGATGATAATCATAACTGATGAACAGAGAAAGCCATTTTTTTCTGAATTTATTGAATGGAAAAATCAGCAAGGAATTGAGACTGGAATTTTTGTAACTTCCGATATTTATGCTTATTATGGCGGAATTGACAATCAGGCAAAAATAAGAAATTTCATTCTTGATGCATACATTGTTTATTCGCAAACAGACATTCCGCTCGAATATGTTTTTCTCGGTGGCGATGACGAAATTATTCCAATTCGCGGAGCATATGGTGAAGTTGGAGAAGAATATGTAGATTCCCATATTCCCTGTGATTTATACTATGGATGTTTGGACGGAAATTGGGATGCTGATGGAGATGGAATTTATGGCGAAGTTGCCGATTCTGTTGATATGCTCCCAGAAGTAGCAGTCGGAAGAATTCCTGCTGAAACTCAAACGGAATTCAGTAATTTCTTTGATAAAAATTATTCTTATGTGGAAAATACAACTGTGAGCAATGACATCATTTATATGGTTGGCGAAAATTTGGATTGGGACCCCGGAACTTGGGGCGCCGATTACAAAAATGAAATAATTCCAATTGTTGAAGATAGCTCAGAATTCAAAATTTTCACACTTTACCAGAAGGATGGAAATTATAGTGGCGATGCCGTGAAGAATGCCATCAATTCTGGATTTGCAATTATGAATCATCTAGGACATTCTAATCATTCATTTGTTTTTGGACAGAATAATGGCTATGTGAATTCTTACATAAATGATGAATTTGGTTTCGCGTATACGCAGGGCTGTTCTCCCGCAGCATTTGATGAAAATACAAGTCACGAAAGTGAAGCAATTGGAGAAAATTTCGTCAAAGCTTCAAACGGACTTTTTGCCTTCATTGGAAATACACGATATGGTTGGTATATGCCCGGAAGTACAGAAGGCGCATCGCAATTTTACGATATTGAATTTTTCAATGCGCTTTTTAATGAAAATATCAGACAATTGGGAAATGCTTTAGATTACTCAAAAGAAGTTTTAGTCGATGCTGCATTGGACACTTCGCAAACCGTTATGCGATGGGTTTATTATGAATTAGTTCTTTTTGGCGACCCATCAATTTCTCTAAAAGATGCAAACGGAAATTTCCCTTTTCTTCAACCTGTCGATGCAACTATTGACGATGTTCAGGGCGATAGCGATGGAAATATAAATCCTGGCGAAACCATCAATATCAATGTTACAATTGAAAACTTGGAGGATTGGAATGTTGCAAATAATGTTTCAGCAATCATAAGTTTTGAGGATGATACAATCCAATTAGTTCAAGATTCCGTTTATTATGGAGAAATTGCGAATGGCGACACATTATCTTCTCCAAATCCATTCGTAATAAACATTCCAACTGATTGCAATTACGATTCTTACACATATTTTTTAGATGTCTCGGCTCAAGTTTCCGATGAAATCTATTTCAATAAAACATATTCTTTAGATTTGAATGTCTCACTTTTTCAGCAAAATTGGCCGTGGGCAAGTCCTTTTTCCATAAATTCAAATCCGATAATTACAGATTTTAATTCAGATGGAACAAACGATATTCTCTCGATAGATGTCTCGGGAAATGTAAATTTATTGAATATCGATGCTGAACAAAATGAAAATTTCCCGTGGAATTATGATGAAAATATTTGGAAAAGTATTGCATTTGGCGATATTGATGGAGATGAAAATGAGGACATTGTTATCGCGAGCAGAACGGGAAGAATTTTTGCGATTGATAATCAAGGAGATTTAATATTTGATTGTAACGCCTGCTTCGACCAACAGTTGTTAACTCCAATAATTTCAGATGTTGCCGGCGATAACTCGCTTGAAATAATCAGTTTTGGTATCGACAGAAAATTGTTTGTGCTAAATTCTGCTGGTCAAGTTTTGGATGGATTCCCAATAGAATTTTCCAATATAAGTATTGCCGAAATGGCGTCAGCTGACATTAATCAGAATGGAAAAAATGAAATTCTCATTGGAACTTTGGACGGAAAATTAAATGCAATTGATGAAAGTGGTGGGAATATTTCTGGTTTTCCTGTAGAATTTTCAGCTGGAATTTGTGCTGCGCCGACTGTACTTGATAATTATAAAATTGTGCTCGGAACTTCAGATAATAAACTTCATATTCTCAATCAGAATGGCGAAATATTGGTTGAGAAAAATTTGGAAAGTGAAATTGCAAATTCAGTAATTGCAGCAGATTTTGATGATGATACAATTTTGGAGATAGCTTTTACAACTCAAAATGGTGGAATTTATATTATCGAACAAGATGGTTCGAATTTTACTGGCTGGCCAATTTTTATTGATGAACGAATTTCAAATCCGCCGCTTGCAGTCGATTTGAATGGAGATGATAATTTAGATTTACTTTGTTTTGCAGGAAATAGTGATTTTTTCGCTTACAATTCTGATGGAAGCGAAATTGATTTTGCTCCAGTTCCTATTGGTCTTATCGGAAATATTCCGGCAAGTATCGAAGATATTGATAATGATGGTGATTTTGATATTTTGAGCGGCTCATCGAGCGGAATTTTTATTCTTGATTCAAAAC
>JACNJR010000014.1 GCA_014382495.1 Candidatus Cloacimonadota bacterium
TCTGATGAGAATTTATTCAATCAAATTGTCGATTATACATTTCAACATCGCCGAAAAATGTTGCGTTCAAATTTGCGAAATTTTCTATCTGAAAAAATATATCAAAAAATCATCAAAAATAAATTTGATTTTTCCAAGCGTCCGGAAAATTTGGGAATAAAAGAATTTATTTTCTTGACAGAATTAATAAGCGAAGCTACAAAACCAATAAAAATTGAGAAGGAGCAAAGATGAAAAAAATAGGGAAGATTTTGCTATGGATTTTTGCTATCATCGGGATATTTGTCGTGCTTTTTTTAATTCTTTTGGCTAAATCTATTTCGTCTGAGAAAAAGATTGCAATAAAACCGAATAGCATTTTGGAAATTGACCTTTCGGGAATTCATCGCGACTATAATGCTTACAAAGGTATTCCTTTCGTCAAAGAGAATATTTCAATCAGTGAAATTTGCCGAAAACTTGATAGTGCAAAGGGAGATTCTCGCATCAAAGGCATCTATCTTAAACCAGCTTTTTATCAAGGTGGCTGGGCGCTAACAAAGGAATTGAGAGAAAAATTGTTGGATTTTAAAAATTCTGGCACTTTCGACAAAAAAATATATTCTTATTTTGATATTGTTTATGACAAAGGATATTATCTTGCTTCGGTTTCAGATTCGATTTTTATGAATCCTTCCGCATCTGGCGGAATTGCATTAACTGGAATTGGTGCAGATATTAGTTTCTATAAAGGGTTTCTCGATAAACTTGGAATTGAATTTACTGTTTTGCATCAAGGAAAATATAAAGGTGCAGGAGAGCAATTTAGCAGAAAAACTATATCGCAGCCGATGCGAGAAAGTTTTACAAAACTAATTGATGATTTGTACAATCAAGACATCAAAGACCTTGCCGATGCGAGAAATCTCTCAGAAAATCAAGTTAGAAATATTATGGAAAATCGTCCTGATTTCTTAATTTCTGGCAAGCGCGCTTTAGATTTGAATTTGGTAGATTTTTTGTCTTCTGAAAAGGAATTCAAAGAGAATATTTTGGCGGGTTATCATTTAGTAGAACTTTCAAAATATCCGATACAGAAGAGTTCTTCGGAAAATAAAATTGCTGTGCTTTACGCGCAAGGTCCGATTGTAGTGTCAAATACAGAAAGTATGTTTGGCGGAGATTATCGCAAGATTACTTCTGAAGATATTGCAAAGGAGTTGGAAAAAATCAAGAAAATGAGTTCGGTAAAAGCATTGGTTTTTAGAGTTGATAGTCCGGGCGGAAGTGCTTTAATTTCCGATATTATCTGGGAAGAGTTGGAAAGGATAAATGAAGAGATTCCTCTTGTAGTTTCTATGGGAAATCTTGCGGCTTCTGGTGGATACTACATCTCTTGCGGAGCCGACTATATTTTTGCACAACCAAACACATTAACCGGCTCAATCGGAGTGGTCGGATTTCTTCCAAATTGGCAGAAATTGCGCGAGTGGGCAGATGTTAATACATATCAGATAAAAAGGGGGAAATATGCAAACTTCTTCTCGCCAAATTTTGCACCATCAGAAAATGACAAAAAATCGCTCTCCCTTTTAATGAAGAATACTTATGATGAGTTCAAATCGCGAGTTGCAGAAGGGCGAGGAATGACACCTGCAGAAGTCGAAAATGTTGCGCAGGGACGCATCTGGTCTGGAATTGATGCTGTTGAAAATGGACTTGTTGACGAACTTGGCGGACTTAATGATGCTCTCGCCAAAGCTGCAGAATTGGCTCAAATTGAAGATTATTCTACGCTTGTTTTTCCTGTGCAAAAAGGACTTATTGAATTGATGCTTGAAAAGAATTTTTTTGATGTTGAGACAATGATAGATTTATATTTGAAGCAGAGTAATTCGAAAATATTTGATGCAGTTTTGGAAGAGAAAGATTTTATAAAAATGATTTCTCGTGAACCAATTCAACTCATTCATCCATATAAATTTGAAGTGAATTGAGTTCAGGCAAAAAACAGATTTCTTACTCCTCCACAGGAAATTCGTCAATAAGACCAGCAGAATATTGAAGAATTAATGCTGCATCAAAAGAAGAGACATTTTCATCTCCATTCACATTCGCTGCTATGATTTGCCAATCTTCCCAATTAGAAATTAGTCCTGCCGAATATTGAAGTGTCAATGCTGCATCAAAAGAAGTAACTTCATAATCTCCATCCACATCTCCGTATAAAGTAATTTCTCCCATCTCCTGTAAAAGTTGTCCAAAAAACTGATTTACTTCATCGTCATAACAATAATAGAGCGGAAAACCGAGAAGAATAAAGGTTCCATTTGAAATTGATTTTATTGCACATACTTCACCATCATACGAACTTCCGTCAATTCCTTCATAAATATAGATTCCATTCTCCACCGAAGGAAAAACGCAAACATAAGGCAAAGTGCCATTAAATGGGGCTGGCAATTTGTCGGCGTCAACAGACAAGTTTTCATATTCAGTTGAGGATGCAGATAAGAACTCAAAACCTGTGGCAAATTCCGACTCTTCGCAAGAAAGAAAATCGCGCAAAAAATTATCTGGAATTTCAGAAATTGTCTTCCAGCCGGAGATTATCAAATTTCCTCCACTCGCCAAATAACATCCCAAATTGTTTATATTATCCGCTATAAAATTTTCCGAAATATCATCATCATGCCAGATAATTGTGGAATAGTCAGCAAGAAAATCCAACAAGGGCGAACCATTTGCGCTGTAATCGTATTCTGTAAATTCTGTATTTACTGCATTCTGATAGAACTCATCGACCATTTCATCTGATGGATTTCCCGGCACACCAATTCCATCTTTCGTCTCATCAATCACCAAAATTCCTTGATTCATCGGAAATTCGATGGGGGTTGCTTCGTAAATTTCTGAAAAAACCGATGCAAAATTTTCATATTTGATTGCCTTAATTTTATAGTAGTAAGTCGTGCCATTTCCCACCGAATTATCTTCAAAATGTGTCTCTGTAATTAGTTCATTATTTAATTTTGTAAATTCGCCATCAATTGTTAAACTGCGATAAATATTGTATCCGTCCACCTCAATTCCTTCCCAAAATTCATTCCAAAAAATCACCACTTTTCCATCAGCGGCGTAGGCATTGTTTATTTCTGGAATTTTATAGATTTCACCTCGCGATAAAATCCAACTATTTGGGTCAAATTGGAATTCAAAATTTGCATCTGAAATTTGTGAAATTGATTGCATCGCTGAACTTCCAGCCGGACCAGAAGTTACTAACAATGAATC
>JACNJR010000013.1 GCA_014382495.1 Candidatus Cloacimonadota bacterium
CGGAATGAATCACGATGATGCTCTGCTTTCGCTTGAGCGTCATGCAACAAGTAAAATTTTGGAGTTGGATGATATTCACAATATTGACACATTGGGATTTCGTGGAGAAGCATTGCCAAGCATTTCAGCAGTTTCAGAAATGGAAATTTCATCACTTCCACAAAATAAAAAGAATCAATCTGCTACAAAAATTTTTATATCAAACGGAAAGATAAAAAATGTAACTCAAATTTCTGCAAATTCTGGAACGACAATTAGCGTGAAAAATCTTTTTAAAAATGTACCTGCGCGGAAAAAATTTCTCAAAACGGAACAGACAGAAATGCGACATATTATCAAAAATATTCAGTATCTCGCTTGCACGCATTTTGCGACAAGTTTTCGATTATTTCACAACGGCAAAGAAATTTTAAATTATCCGAAAGTTGACCTGCTTGAGAAGAGAATTTCAGATATTTTAGGACGGAAATTTTTCCAGCAAAATGTCATTCCAATTCAGAATGAAAAGCCAATAATAAGCATCGCTGGATATATCGGTTCGTTTGATGAAAGCACCAATTGGTCGTCGGCAAGTTGGCGAACAATTTTCGTAAATAACAGATTTGTAAAGGATAAAATAATTTTTTCTGCTGTGCGAAAAGCATACCAACCATTCACAAAAAAAAGTGGCCTGAAATCGCAACTTCCAATGTATATTGTTTTTATCAACATTTCAAACGACCAGATTGATTTCAATGTATCGCCGACAAAAACGGAAGTTCGCTTCGCAAATTCGAATCTTGTCTTTAGTTTTGTGAAGGATTCGATTAGCAATTCACTCTTGGAATTTGAGAATAAAAAATATTCTGATGTAAAATTTAATATTTCAAAATCACAAGATATTTCAAAATCTTCAAGTTTTCGAAAGTCAAAAAATGGACGCCAAAAATTTTCTTCCATAAAATCCGAACTTGATGAGACATTTTTGACATTAAAGGGAAAAAAAGATATTCAAATGGTAAGTTTTTTTAACGAAAAAATTATTAAAGATAAAAATAAAATTGTAGAAGTTGAAATTGTAAATCCTTGGCAAATCGGCAATTCATTTATTTTTGTTGAGACGAAAAATGGAGTTTTAGCGATTGACCAACACGCAGCTCACGAAAGAATTTTGTATGAGAAAATTCTGAAAAAATTTCAAACTTCAAAAGATATTTCAGGTGAGAAACTCCTATTTCCACTTGTGATAGATTTGCCCAAATATCTTCAACAAACAATTCCCAATTTAGTTGGAGAAAATCTTACTACATTTCAGCAAATTGGATTCAAAATAAAAATTTTCAGCGGAAATTCATTAATTGTTGAAGAGATTCCTTCGGAATTAAAAAATTGGAATAATGGTGAAGTTTTGATAAATATTCTTCAGCAGATAGAAGCAGAGTATCAGCCGTGCACTGATTTCAAAGAAAAATTGGCTCAATCTTTTGCCTGTCACGCGGCGATAAAAGTTGGGCAGAAATTGACAAAAAAAGAGATGCTGGCTTTGATAAATGAACTTTTTGCCGCACAAAATCCATTCTTCTGTCCGCACGGCCGACCTGCCATTATTGAAATTTCATTCGATGAATTACGGAAAAGATTCAAGCGAATTTAGTTGCGACAATTTAATATAAAATGAAACAAGAAAATATCAGAAATTTTTGTATAATTGCGCATATTGACCACGGCAAATCGACTTTGGCAGACCGATTTCTCGAACTCACAAAAACTGTAAGCACTGGCACAATAGCTCAAATTCTTGACGATATGGATTTGGAACGCGAGCGTGGAATTACGATAAAGGCGCATTCCATCCGAATGAAATATTCTTACGACAACAAAAAATATATTCTCAATCTTATCGATACGCCTGGGCATGTCGATTTTTCTTATGAGGTTTCCAGAAGCATTGCCGCTTGTGAAGGAGCAATTCTTCTCGTCGATGCAACGCAAGGAATCGAAGCCCAAACTTTGAGCAATCTTTATCTTGCGATGGATCATAATTTGAAAATTATTCCCGCGATTAACAAAATTGATATGCCTGCAGCTGAGCCAGAAAGAGTAAAATTGAATCTTTCAAAACTTTTGGAAATTTCAGAGGATGAAATTTTTCTTATTAGTGCCAAAGAAAATATCGGAATTGAAAATCTGTTGAATTCTGTTGTAAAGCAAGTTCCAGCTCCAATTTCTGAATTCTCAAAAACTCGAGCTTTGATTTTCGATTCGCAATACAATCAATATCGCGGAGTTATCGTTCACATCAGAATTTTCGATGGAACGCTTCAAAAAGGAGACAAGATAAAATTTCTCGCGACAGATAAAATTTTCGAGATTGAGGATATCGGACATTTAGGTTTGAAGATGGAATCTTGCGAAAAATTGACCGCTGGTGAAGTCGGATATATCATTGCTGGCGTAAAACAGGTGAGAGAAGCAAAAGTTGGTGATACAATTACTTTGGCTGAGAATCCAACTTCGCAACCTTTGAAAGGTTTCAAAAATCCCAAGCCGATGATTTTTAGCGGAATTTTCCCGATTGATGGAACGGATTACAACAAACTCCTTGATGCGCTTGCAAAATTTCAATTGAATGACACATCTTTAATTTACGAGCCAGAAAATTCGCTAATACTCGGTTTCGGTTTCAGATGTGGCTTTCTCGGACTTCTTCATCTCGAAATTTTCAAAGAGAGAATTAATCGCGAATATGGAATTCCAATTATCTCAACAACTCCGAGTGTGGAATTTTTGGTAATTTTGAAAAATGGAGAAATAATCGAAGTGGACAATCCAGCGCAAATGCCAAAAATTATTGAAATCGAAAATATCAAAGAGCCAATTATGAATTGCGAAATTCTCGTTCCGACCGAATATATCGGAAATATTATGAAACTCGCACAAGAGCGGCGCGGAATCCAAAAACATATGGAATACATCGACCAGAAACGAATCTCCATCGAATATGAATTTCCGCTTATTGAAATTCTTTACGATTTTTACGATAAATTAAAATCTGTAAGTCGCGGATTTGCTACTTTCGATTATGAATACAAAGAGCACAAAATCGCGGATGTCTGCAAAGTAGATATTTTAGTAAACGGCGAAAAGATTGATGCAATGTCATTTATTGCTCATTCAGACAAAGCGTATTTTTGGGGAAAAAGTATCACAAATGAGCTCAGCAAAGTAATTCCGCGACATCTTTTCAAGATTGCGATTCAAGCATCCATCGGAAGCAAAATAATTGCGAGAAGCACAATTAATGCACTGCGAAAGGATGTTACTGCAAAATGTTATGGCGGTGATATTACGAGGAAACGAAAACTTTTGGAGAAACAGAAAAAAGGGAAAAAACGGATGAAAATTATGGGAAATGTCGGCATTCCACAAGAAGCATTTCTTGCCGTTTTGAAAGCTGAAAGAGTTTAGAATTTTACGATAATTTCTTCTAAAAAACTTCTGCCAGTACTCATTTTTTCCACATTAAATATCTCGGAAATAGTCGTGCCAATATCTGCAAATGTCTTTCGAATTCCAAGATTAATTCCAGTTTTGATATTTTTTCCGTAAACTAAAATTGGCACATATTCTCGCGAATGGTCGGTGCTTTCTGTCGTCGGGTCACAACCGTGGTCTGCTGTGATTATCAGAATATCATCTGCTTTCATAAATTCAAATAATTTCGGAAGCATTCTATCAAAATTTTCCAAACCTTTTGCAAAATCTTTGAAATTATTTCGATGTCCCCATTCCGTATCGAAATCTGAAAAATTTGCAAAAATAAGTCCTTCATCAAATTCTACCATTTTCTCAAAAATTTCCCTCATCGCCTCTTCGTTGTGATGAGTATGAATGGAATTTGTTAATCCTTGAAAATTGAAAAGGTCCTCAATTTTTCCGATGCCAATCACATTATGATTATTTTTTTTCAGAATATCTAAAACCGTTTTTTTCGGCGGTGAAATCGAAAAATCCTTTCTATGTGGAGTTCGAACGAAATTTCCATCTTTTGTTCCGACAAATGGTCTTGCGATTACTCGCCCAACTTTGTGCTTTCCAATCAGAATTTCATTTCGCGCAATTTCACACATTTTGTATAATTTTTTTGTTGGAAAAATTTTTTCGTGTGTTGCAATTTGAAAAACGCTATCGGCAGAAGTGTAAATAATTGGGTATCCAGTTTTAAGATGTTTCTCGCCTAATTCGTTAATAATTTCTGTTCCGGATGAATGCTTGTTTCCGAGAATCCCTTTGCAGTCAGTTTTGCTGATAAATTCATTTATAATTTGATTTGGAAATCCATTTGGATATGTTGGAAAAGGTTTTTTTGTGATTAACCCCATAATTTCCCAATGGCCAGAAATGCTATCTTTTCCAGCTGATTTTTCCGCCGCTTTCCCGAAATTTCCAATAGGATTTTTTTCAGGATGAACACCTTTTATCGCGGAGATATTTCCAAGTCCAAGTTTTTGCAAATTCGGCAAATTGAGTCCACCAACAAAATCGGCAATATTCGCCAATGTGTTGCTTCCTTTATCGTTATACAAATCCGCATCGGACAATTCGCCGATACCGACTCCATCCAAAATAATTAGAATAACTCTCTTTTTCATAAAATTTTATTTCCCGAGAAATTTAGAAATTTTTCCTTCGATAAAAGACAAATTAATTTCAGATGCCGTGATTGTCAAATCTATTTTTGATTTTGCAAACCAAGTGAATTGTCTTTTTGCATAATTTCGCATATGCTGTTTGATGAGTTGTACCGCTTCATCAAAGTCCAATTTCTTATTCAAATATTGAAGAAGTTCTTTGTAGCCAAGCGTGTTCATTCCAACATTTTTTTCTAAATATCCCATTTTTTTTAATTCTTTTATTTCATCAAGAAGTCCATTACTCAACATTTTTTCAACACGATTATTAATTTTTTCGTAAAGTTTTTTTCGCTCATCTATAAGATAAATTGTGAAATTGTCATATCTTTTTTTTTGTCTGAATTCCTTCCAGAAATCTGAAAGCGGTTTTCCTGTGTATCGATAAACTTCGAGAGTGCGAACTATTCTTTTAGAATCATTTGCGTGGATTTTTTTTGCTGCAATTGGGTCAACTTTTTTTAATTTTTCATAGAAAAAAGATGAGCCATTTTCTGAAATTTCTTTTTGCAAATTTCGTCTTACTTTTTGCGGAATTTTGGGAGTTTTGCAAATCCCATAAAGAAGTGTTCTAATATAAAAACCGGTTCCGCCAACGACGAAAGGAATATGTCCCCTATTGTATATTTCTGTAATTTTTTTATCTGCATTTCTTGCAAAATCTCCAGCAGTATATTTCTCATCTGGATTTTTTATATTGATAAGATGATGTGGAATTTCTGTGAGAATTTTTTGCGTCGGTTTTGCCGTTCCGATATTCATAAATTTATAAATCTGGCGCGAATCCGCGGAGATAATTTCGCCGGAAAATTTTCTTGCTAATTCAAGTGATAAGGCAGTTTTGCCAACAGCTGTTGGACCGCAAATTATGACTATTTTCTTCATAAAAAATTTAGTACTTTTGTGTGTTTAGATTTTTGATATTTTAGAATATCAAAATTCAGCATTTAGTGAGAAGTAAAAACTTGGATGCTGCTTGTAAATGTCCTTGTCTGCGCGCCAAGCCCAATCGAATTTCAGCACAAAATATCCGAGATTCATTCGCGTGCCAAATCCATATCCAATTTTTATGTCATTCATTCGGTTTGATTTAAATTCATCATAACTATTCCATACATACCCAAAATCTGAAAAAATTGCTCCTCTGATATTTCTCAACCAAATTGGCAAAGGGAATCCAAGGCGGAAACTTTTTATAAATGGATAGCGAAATTCAATACTCGAAAGTGCAATATTGTTTCCGAGAAATTCATTTTCAGAATATCCTCGCAAACTATAATATCCACCTAAAACAAATTCTTGTTTATCTTTTCCAATTGAACTATTAACTTCTAACTGATAAGCAAATTGATATTCTCTTGATAATGGAATATATTTCCGAAAATCACTATAAAAATTCAGATAACTCAATTTTTTACTGAAACTTTTCTCTACTCCGACATTTATTCTTGAGCCCTTTATCGGACCTGTATAACCCCAAATTGCTGTATCATGAACGAAAAAAAGTGCTGTGCTAAAAATTGTAGATTTTTCAGAATATCCTGATTCCAAATGCCAATCATCATTCTGCCAGCTAAACCATTCTTCATTCCAAAATCTCAGCATATTATAAAAATCAAAACGATTGAATTTGTCAATTGGATAACTGACTAAAGTTTGAACACCAATATCTCGTTTCTTTCTTAATCCATCATATAATTCACCATTATTTTCCCAAAGATTCAAATAATAATAATTTTCGACCAGATTAAAAAATCCAATTCCAAAATCAAGTCGGTTTTTCAAATAATAATAATTTATTATAATGTTACTTTCATCAACAGAACCGGTTGCGTCAGTCACAATCTGTATATGATGATTTCCCAAAATATCACTCAACGCAATCCATAATTGTGCAGATAATCCTCCCATCGTTGAATAACCAAGTCCACCAAATAAAAGGTCTGGCGTAAAAATCAGATGATAATCTTTAATCTTGGGTTCTCGATTTTTAGTCGTATCTGGCTTGGCTTCCAAACTATCCTTTTCTAAAAAGAATTTAGAATAGTATTTGGCTCTTTGTTGCGGAAAATTAGATTTTTTTTTCTTGTAATATTGTTTATAATCAGAGATAGAAAAAGATTGTTGAAATGAGAAATCTTTGGTTTTTTGTAATGAAGAATGCGCAAAATATTCCAAACTGTCGAGCGGATTAGTGCAAAGATACAAATCCCAGCCTCGCTGATGGAATGCTGAAAAAACAAGATAATCGCCCATTTTAGAAATATCTGGCGAGAAGCATCCTGAAAAAATATTTGTAATTTTCGACATTCCTTCATCTGAAAAATTGTATGCATAAATATTTGCCAAACCATCTTTGTAAGATGTAAAAACTAAATTGTCTCCACTTTCGCTCCAAATGGGATATTGATGATTATATTGCTCGTTCGTCACAGCCAAAATGTCATTCTTTTCAAAATCATAAATGAAAATATTGTAATATAAATTTGCGAATATAAATTGTTCATCATCGTTTTTTACTTTCAGAGAATCTACAAATCTTTCGGAAGCAAAGCAGATTTTCTTTTCATCTAGAGACCATTTTGGATATCTATCATCGAAATAATCATCGGTTAATCGTGAAACAGATTTTTCTTCAAAATTGTAAATGTATAAATCGTTTTGCGCATCTTTTTGTCCGACAAACACAATTTTATCACCTTTTGGAACGACATCTAATTCAAATATTGCATCAAAATCCAAATCTATTCTTTCAAGTTCCTTGCCATTTTGCAAATCGCAAATTGAAATTTTATCTCCTTTTGAAGTTTTTGTGACGAATACAAATTTTTTTCCATCTGGAAAAAGTGAGATTGAATTTTTCATATAATGAAAATCTTCAAATTTCCCCGAACTTCCACTTGAGACGAGTTTTTTCTCTTCATAAAGTCCCATTGTAGAAGTTTTGTAGATGCTCATATTCATAGATTTATCCGAGAAAAATAGAATATCAGTTCCGTCTGGTGAAAAGCAGGGATTTATGTTGTAAGAATTTTCTCCATTTTTGTGATGAGTTATCTTCTCAAATTTCTCTTCGGGAACTTCATTCTCAACAATGAATTCGCTGTATTTTCTTTTTAAAGATATTTTCCATTGTTCTTCCAAACTTTCTAACGAAACTCCGAATGTCTTTTTGGCAGATTCTTCTAAATTTTTGTATATTTTGAAATTATATAAAAATTCGACAATGCTTTTTGCTCCAAATTTTGATTCGAGAAAGAGAAGAAATGACTCGCCTTCACGATATGCGTAGTAACTATAACCGATATCATCAAGTGGAACAATCGCATCATTTATGACTAAATCAATCATAAACATCTCATTATAATTTGATGTTCCGTGAACTGAACAGAATTCCGCAAATCCTTCTGTAAGCCAGAGTGGCATTGAAAAAATAATACTACTTGTGAAATTTGATAAACTTGAACCTTGCAGTGCGAAGAAGCAGAAAACATGCGTCAACTCGTGAATTAATGTTAATTCAAATCTTTTATATGAGCCATCAAATGGAACTACAATACGATTTTTGATAAATTCTGTAAATCCGCCAGTTCCTTCTTCAATCAACTGATATATCACATTTGTCTGCTGAAATTCGTTATGAGAATTGTAAATAATCACAGGAATTCGCTGCGGCAAAGAGTATTCAAACAGGTCTTGAAAACGATAATATGCTTCTTCAATTATCAAGGCAGAAGTTTGCCCGACAAATTCAAGATTCTTCTCAAAATAAATATCAAAATGCGTTGTCTCCATAACTGACCATTCAAAATCTTGATATTTTATTTTATTTTTTCCAAAATTCGTCGCATTTAAATTCATGGCGAAAATGATACAAAGAATTAAAATAACTAAAACTTTTTTCATAAAATCCTTTTATTCTGAAATTAGTTTTGCCGAAATTCCTTCATTTTGGAAAAAAATTTTTTCAGCAATAACTTTTTTCAATTCACCTTTTTTAACATTTTTATTTTTCAAAAATATTTTCACATAATGATCAGAAACTGAAGTCCAAAAGCCATTTTCCATTTTTTCTAAAACTACTTGTATAGAAATTTCGTTGTCAATAAGATATTTGAAATAACGCTTTTTCTTTTCATTATTCAAGCTAAAAAGGCGTTTTGCCCGAATTTTATTTTCAACTCCATTCGATTTCCATTTCATTTTAGCAGCAGCAGTATTCGGGCGCGGCGAATATCTGAAAATGTGCAAATATGTGATATCGAGATTATCAATAAATGAAAATGTCTTTTCAAATTCCTCATCTGTTTCACCTGGGAATCCAACAATTACATCACATCCGATTGCAGCATTTGGAATTTTTTCTTTAATCTTTTCAACAGTTTCACGAAAATTTCTGCTTGAATAACAACGATTCATCTTTTTCAAAACTTTGTCAGAACCGCTTTGCAAAGGAATGTGAAAATGCGGACAAATTTTCTCATTTTTTGACAATTCATCAATCAATTCGTCGGTAAATAAATTCGGCTCGATTGAACTCAATCTTATTCGCTTAATGTCGGTTTGTGAACTCAAATCTTTCACAAGTTCAAGAAGAGAATAATTATTAAAATCTTTTCCATAAAGTCCGAGATTTATGCCAGTTAGAACAATTTCATTCACTCCATTTTTTGCTAATTTTTTCACTTGTTTGATTATATTTTCTGTTTTTCTGCTTTTTGGTTTTCCGCGGATAAATGGCAAAATGCAATACGAACAGAAAAAATCACATCCATCCTGAATTTTGATTGGAACACGCGTGTGAATGTTGAATTTGTCTGTCGTCAACTCCAAAAATTTCTTTGATAGATTTTTCTCTTTTTGTGATTCAGATTTGTTTGCGATGCAATCGAAAATTTGACATTTTTGAATATTTGAAAAAGTGAATAATTCGCCATCAAATTTCTTAAAAAAATCCAAATTGTTTTCTACATAACATCCAGTAACAATTATTTTTGAATTTGGTTTTCGATTTCTGATTGCTTTGCGAACAAGGTTTCGTGATTTGTATTCGGCACGATTTGTAACGCAACAAGTGTTTATCAGATAAATGTCAGCGGATTGTGAAAAATCGACAAGCGAAAAGTCAGATTCAATAAATTGATTAAGTATAACTTCGGTTTCATATTGATTTGTTTTACAGCCAAGAGTCGCAACAGCAATAGTTTTCATCAATTTTTTCCGAGAAACTGATAAGCTAATTTTTCAATCACTTTTGGATAGATTTCGTGCTCAATTTTCAAAACTGAATGTGCAATTTCTTCTGGAGATTTTAAATGCCCAATTGAAATTTTTTTCTGAAAAAGTATTTTTCCATCATCGTATTTTTCGTTCACAAAATGAACTGTTGCACCAGAAAATTTTTCTCTATTTTCGAAAACTATCTTATGAACTCGCATTCCATACATCCCTTTACCACCATGTTTTGGAAGCAGAGCCGGATGAATATTTATTATCTTTCCATTAAATGATTGCAGAAATTCTGATGACAATTTTCGCATAAATCCAGCGAGGACTATTAAATTTATTTCATATTTGGAAAGCAAATTTAGCAATTCATTCTCAAAATTTTTTTTATTCGGAAGCAATATGTATTTCACATTATTTCTCTTCGCCTTCTGAATAATTGGAGCATCAATTTTGGTTACGACGAGAAATTTTGGGATGATTGGTAAATGGTTTTCAAAAATATACTTTACAACATTTTCAAAATTTGAGCCACGACTTTTTCCAGAAGTCAGAAAAGCAATGTTGAATTTTTTTTGCATCAAATCGACTTTTTCAGATAATCGATATAATTTATTTCAGATGGATTTACGCGATTCAAAATGCCAAGATAATAACTTATCATATCGCAAAAAAGAATTGTCGAAAAGGTCTTTCCTAATGGAGTTTTTCCGTCAGTGCGTATTTCCAAAAACTCGATTTTCTCCTTTTCGAAAATGCTTTGCAAAGCTTCCAAACGATTCGAAAAATGTTTATTTTCTTTGAAATCTCTGATGAAAATCGGAATCAAATTATCAGAATATTTAAATTCCCAACCTTCAATCTCGTTATGATTCATCTCAGAAAATGTATTTGAAAATGCTTGATTTTTTGAGTTTTCGTTTAACTGACATTTGAACCGATAAGCGAGCGGATATAATTTGGGATGGCTACTATAAATCACAGGGATTTTTTTGAACATTTTCCTCGCCATTTGTTTAGCAAGATTCTTTTTCGTAGTAACATTTCGTGAAATCAATTTCAATTTATTTTTAAGATTAATATTGGCGAGTTTGGCATTTATTTTTTGATTAGGAATGATTTTTAGTTCTTCTAATATATTTACAATCGAAAAAAACAGATAGCCAATTGCTGCTCTTGGTTGATAATCTCGCGGAATAAGTTTTATGATGTATCCTTCGTTTGAAAAATGCTTTAGAATCCCACCAGATGTAATCATAGCGATTTGTGCACCACATTTTTGTAACGCTTTGAAACATGAAACTGTCTCTTCGGTATTTCCTGAATAACTGCAAACAATTCCTAAAGTGGAACTATCGAAATATTGTGGAATCTCATAATTTTTGATTACATAAATTGGAATTTCGTCTTCAAAAAGAACTTTCGCAATATCACCAGCAATTGCCGACCCGCCCATTCCACAAATTGCAATACTTTTGATATTTTTGTAATATTCCAGAAGTTCAGGTTTGCTTTTGTTAAAGTAAATTTCTTCAATCTGATCTGCAAGTGAAACAATTTGTTGATACATATTTTCAGTGTCAAATCTGTTGAAATTTCCGACATAATTCAAGTTGATCAAATCCATTATAATCCTTTCGTTTCTTTTGTTTCTTTCATTATTTTTTTGTAAAATTGAAATATTTCTATTTGAGATTTTCTCTTTATTTTCGTATATTTTTTGCGTAAAATATCTAATTCATAATTTGAAATGTCATCTTTTATATTCAGATAATTTTCTTTACTTATACTGAAACATTTCAAGCCCATTCCCAAAAGTAGCGGAACAGCAATTTCATCGCCAGCCATTTCCCCACAAATACTGATTGGAATATTTCGCTTTTTTGCCGCATTAATTGAAATCTCAATTAGTTGCAAAACGGCTGGATGAAAATAATTGAACGATTCAGCAAGAGTTTCATTGTCCCGATCGGCTGCCAAAATATATTGAGTTAAATCATTCGTTCCGATGCTGAAAAAATCGGACACATCAGCCAATTGTTCAGATTGTATCGCAGCTGCTGGAACTTCAATCATTATTCCAATTTCAATATTTTCATCAAATTTCATCTTACTTTTTTTTAGTTCAAATTTCACATCATTAATAATTTTTTTTGCTCGAATTATTTCATTTTTTGAAGTTATCATTGGAAGCATAATTTTCAAATTCCCGAATGCTCCAGCTCGCAAAATTGCTTTGATTTGGTCTTTGAAAATTTTTGGAAATCTTAATGAAAATCTAATTCCTCTGCAACCGAGATATGGATTTAACTCTTTTGCTAAGCCAAATTCATTGCTAAGTTTATCGCCGCCAATATCAAAAGTGCGAATGTAAATCGGTTTATTTTCAGAATAAAATTTAATTAAATCACGATAAAATTTGTATTGCCTTTCTGTGGTTGGAAATTTATTTTCAATATAATATAAAAATTCCGTTCTAAAAAGTCCAATTCCATCAGAATTTTTAACTTCAATTTTCTTTGCTTCATCAGGAATTTCGATGTTTGACATTATCTGTATTCGCTGATTATTTTTCGTCGAAGTTGGCAATTTGGCTAATTTCAATTTTCCCAAATATAATCGCTTTTCTTTTTTCTTATTTTTCTGAAATTCCGAGATTTTTTCATCACTTGGACTTACAATTACGGTTCCGGTATTTCCATTTAGAAGAATGAAATCATTATTTTTCATTTCTACCAAAGCATCTTTCACCTCGAATACGACAGGAATATCCAAAGATTTTGCGATAATCGCTGAATGGGAATTTGCTGTTCCATTTTTTGCGATAATTCCGAGAACATTTGAATTTTTTGCTTCGAACATAAATGAGACCGAAATATTATCGATGACAGTGATTTTATTTTTTGGAATTGAATGGAAATTTCGTGTGGAATTTTGACTTAAATTTTTGATAATTCTATCTTTAATATCTCTGAAATCCTCTTTTCGTTGAGAAAGATAATTGTCTTCAATTTTAGAAAAATCGTTTATTAATTTTTCAAAAAAGGAGTGAATTGCAAATTCTGCTTCGACAAGTTCGTCATTAATTATTGAGATAATTTCATCGTGAAATACTTTATCTTTCAGCATTTCTTGGTGTGAAAGAATTATTTCTCGAGCATCTTTCGCATCTGATTCCATAAACGAAAACAATAATTGTAATTCTTCCAAAGATTTTTTTATCGATTGTTTAAACATTGAAATATGTTTTTCTACTTCTGATTTTTTGATACTTTTTTGAAAAGTTGCGTATGAAATACTTTTTATTATCGTTACTTTTCCAGCGACAAGTCCCGATGAGATTGGGATTCCGCGTAAGATTTTCATCATTCTTCACCGAATTTATTTTCGAAAATGGCAACCATTTCGCGCATCAATTCATCTTCATCAACGCCATCAATGATAAATTTCAATTTCGTGCCTTGTCCTGCTGCGAGCATCATAATTCCCATCACGCTCTTCCCATTTATCACCATATCATCCTTTTGAATGGTAAAATCCGATTTGTATTTTGATGCGGTTTTCGCAATGAGCGAAGCAGGTCTGACATGTATTCCCAATTTATTTTTAAGCATAACTTCTTCGGAAATCATCATTCTTTATCTTCTTCAAGGTAAGTTCTAGTGCGGTTTTTTCGTTCGATTTCTCTTTTTATTTTTTCATTAAAAATTTTTGCAGCGTTGTGTCCATAAATTTTCAGCATATGATTTAATGCGACAACTTCGATTATATCAACAATATTTTTTCCTGGGGAAACTGGCAGATAAATTATCGGAATTTCAACATCGAGAATTCGGCAAAATCTATCCTTCAAACCGATTCTTTCATAATCCATATTTTGCCGCCAAGGAGTCAATTCAACCTGAATTTCGATTCTTTTTTGCATTCTTATGGCTTGAATTCCGAACATAGTTTCGATATCGAGCAATCCGATTCCGCGAATTTCCATAAAATGACCTAATTTTTTATTCACTTCGCCAACAATAATTCCTTCTTTATTTTTTATCTTTATCACATCATCAGCGATAAGTCGATAACCTCTTGAAATCAATGAGAGTGCGCATTCGCTTTTGCCAATTCCACTTTTTCCAGTAATTAAAACTCCGATTCCAAGCACATCGACGAGAGTTCCGTGAATTGATTTACTTGGTGCAAAATAATCCTGTAAAAATGCTGAAAGACGATTCATAAGATTGCTTGTTGATAATCTCGATTTGAAAACTGGAATACCATTTTCATCTGCTAAAAAAAGGAGTTCTTTGTCAGGCAATAATCCTTTTGAAGTAATGATACAAGGAATTTTGAAACGAGTGAAAATCTCTTTTATGATATCATATCTTTTTGATTTTGTCATCGATTTCAAATATTTTATCTCAGTTTCGCCCAAAACTTGAATTCTATCAAAATCGAATGTGTCAAAATGACCTGCAAAAACCAATCCTGGTCTGTGCAATTCCGAAGATTTAATCACATTTTTTAGACCATTTTTTTGGGAAAGTAATGTCAGCGAAAGGTCTTTTGCTTTTATTTTAAATATCTCTTCGATTGTAATTTTTTTCATATTTTCCCCATTTACTTTATTTCATAAAGTTCGAATGATTTTCCAATAATTTTTAATAAATTAATTTTTTCGGTATCTTTATTTTTAAAAATTAAAAAATTCTCAGTACTATCTTTCAACTTTTCGATAGCTCGTTCAGTATTCAAAACATCGAGAATTAACTCATTTTTTGATATATTATTTTCTTCCTCAAGATTAAAATTTGAAATATTTTCAACGCTATTATTTTCCCGTTTATGATGATTTTGTAATTTTCCGAAGTGCCGTTTTGTCTGCTTTTCAATCTTTCTAACTGCATTGTCAATCGCGAGATACATACTTTTTTCCTTTGATTTACTAAAAAAATGAAATTTTTTCATCTTCAAATTAATTTCTGCTAAATTTCTGTTTTTTTCAACTGTCAGAACCATTTCAGCTGAAATAATTTGGTCTGAATATAAATCCAACTTTTGGATAGAATCTTCTGCATATCCTTTTACAGCAGGTGTTAAGTCAAAATGACGGGCTGTAATTGAAATTTTCATCTAAATCACCTCTCTTTTATTTTTTAAAATTTCTTTCAAATCTATGGTATAATACGAACTTCGAACCAAAGGAGCAGATTCCACATAAAAAAATCCCATTTCAGTCGCAACATTTTTGTAATTCTCAAAAACTTTTGGCAAGATATATTCTTTTACTGGAAGATTTTCTTTTGCAGATTTTAAGTATTGTCCGATTGAAATTATGTCAACAAAATTTTTTTTTGCATCTTCAAGAAGGTCTATCACCTCCTCATTTGTTTCTCCAAGTCCAACCATAATACCAGTTTTGGTGAAGATATCAGGATTTTTTTTCTTCACAAATTTTAGAATGGATAATGAGCGATAATAATTTGCTTGCGGTCTGACATTTTTGTAAAGTCGTTTCACGGTTTCGAGATTATGGTCGAATATTGTCGGATTTTCATTTATAATTGATTTTATCGCTTCTTTGCTTCCACCAAAATCAGGAGTTAATACTTCGATGTAAATTTTATTTCCTAATTTTTTTCTCAATTCTCGTATAGTTTTTACAAATTGAGATGCGCCGCCATCTGACAAATCGTCACGAGTTACGGATGTAATTATGATATGATTGAGACCGAGTTTTTTTGCCATTTCCGCGACTCTTTTTGGTTCATCTGAATCTGGTTTTGGGAGGTTTTTTCTCGTTTTCACGGCGCAAAATTTGCAATTTCTAGTGCAAGCATTTCCCAGAATTAAAAAGACAGCTCTGCCCTTTTCGAAACATTCGCCTTTGTTCGGACATTTTGCACTTTCACAAATCGTATGTAAATTATTTTCAGCCATAATTTTTGAAATTTCAACTGTTCGCTTTCTTCCTAATTTTTGTGATTTTAACCAATCTGGCTTTCTCAAAATTGATTTCATAATCAGATTTTATGAATCGCTAAATTCTGAGAATCCAAAATTGCTTCGTGAATTGTTTCTGATAGAGTAGGATGCGCAAACACGATTTTTTCGATTTCTTCAAATGATATTTTTGAATTTATAAGAATCGCACCTTGAGCTATCAATTCAGTTGCACAAAATCCCAAAATGTGTAAACCAATCAGTTTTTTTGTTTCGTCGTCAAAAATTGTTTTCACGAATCCACTTTCTTTTCCAATAGCCAATGCTTTGCCATTTGCTCGAAACATAAATTTCCCAATGGAAATCGAATTGAATTTTTTTCTAGCTTCAGATTCTGTCAATCCCACACATCCAATTTCCGGTTCAGTAAAAATGCAACGAGGAATATTTTCGTAATTAAGTTTGGAAATTGACATTTCACGATTTTCTATAAGATTTTTAATATACGAAGCAACCAAAATCGCTTGCTTGCTAGCTGTATGAGCCAACATTTGTTTTCCAATGACATCGCCGATTGCGAAAATATTCTCAATATTGGTTTGAAAATTTTCATCTACGAAAATCTTATTTTTGAAAAATTTTTTATCTGAATTCATCTCAATATCAAATAAAGGTTTTCTTCCAATACAAATTAAAACTTTGGCAGCAATAATTTTTTTCTGGTTAGAAAGATTCAGAATTACATTATTTTTTTCGATTTTGAAATCTTTTACAAAAGTGTTGAGATGAATTTGTATTTTTCTTTTTTTCATCTCGAATCCAAGTTTTTTTGAAATTTCTTCATCTTCTGTCGGAATCAAATTT
>JACNJR010000050.1 GCA_014382495.1 Candidatus Cloacimonadota bacterium
AGCATTAGCCTTCCAAGCTAAGGGTCGCGGGTTCGAACCCCGTTTCCCGCTCCATTGCTCATGTAGCTCAGTCGGTAGAGCACCTCCTTGGTAAGGAGGAGGTCACCGGTTCAAATCCGGTCATGAGCTCCAGAAAATAAAATAAAAATTAAACGGAGGAAAAATGGCAAAAGAGAAGTATGAAAGAAAGAAACCGCATGTTAATGTTGGTACGATTGGTCATATTGATCACGGAAAAACAACATTAACCGCTGCAATGACTCTATGTCTGGAAAAAACAGGTTTGGCAGCTTACACATCATTTGATCAAATTGATAATGCACCTGAAGAGAGAGAGAGAGGAATCACAATTGCTACTGCTCACGTTGAGTACGAAAGCGCTAATAGGCACTACGCTCATGTCGATTGTCCAGGGCATGCTGATTATATCAAAAATATGATTACCGGCGCAGCCCAAATGGACGGTGCGATATTAGTCGTAAGCGCTGCCGATGGTGTTATGCCACAAACAAGAGAGCATATTCTTCTGGCAAGACAAGTTGGAGTTCCTTATGTCATCGTCTATGTGAACAAAGTTGATATGGTTGATGACCCAGAAATTTTGGAATTGGTTGAATTAGAGGTCAGAGATTTGTTGAATGAATATGAATTTCCAGGAGATGATATTCCCGTAATTATGGGAAGTGCATTAAAAGCTTTAAATTGTGGTTGCGGAAAAGAAAGTTGTGAAAATTGTAAATCAATTATGGAACTATTGAAAGCTCTCGATGAGTATATTCCATTACCAAAACGAGATGTGGATAAACCATTCTTGATGCCTGTCGAAGATGTCTTCAGCATTCCCGGAAGAGGAACTGTTGCAACTGGTAGAGTCGAACGCGGTATTGTAAAAATTCAAGAAAAAGTCGAAAGAGTTGGAATCCGGGAGACAAAAGAGATAGTTGTAACTGGCGTTGAAATGTTCAGGAAACTTCTCGATTCCGGACAAGCCGGCGATAACATTGGTGTATTGCTTCGCGGAATTGCAAAAGATGAAATCGAAAGAGGAATGGTTCTCGCAAAACCGAAGAGCATTACTCCACACAAAAAATTCACAGCTGAAACCTATATTCTTAAAAAAGAAGAAGGTGGAAGACATAAACCGTTCTTTTCAGGATATCGTCCTCAACTCTATTTCAGAACCACAGATGTGACCGGCACATTAAGCTTGCCCAAAGGAACTGATATGGTTATGCCAGGCGATAAGGTAACTATCGAAGTCGAATTGATTACTCCAATCGCAATGGAAAAAGGTTTGAGATTTGCAATTCGTGAAGGCGGAAGAACAGTTGGCGCTGGAGTTGTCGGCGATATTATTGAGTAATAATTTTATGAGAGATTATATTAAATTGGCTTGCTCTGTTTGTAAATCGAGAAATTATTCGACAAAGAAGAATCGCGCACTTCATCCAAAAAGAGTAGAATTTAAAAAATATTGTCCGGTCTGCAGAAAACATACTGCACACAAAGAGACAAAATAATCCGCCAAAGGTGGTATTATTTTTGCCTTTGGTATGATTGGGTTTAGGCCTGTAGCTTAAATGGTAAAGCAGCGGTCTCCAAAACCGAAGAGTGCGGGTTCAATTCCTGCCGGGCCTGCCATTCCTGCCTAAAATAAATAGGTTGAAGGGAGATATGTTTAAAAAATTAGTTAAATTTTTGAAAGAAGTAAATCAAGAATTAAGAAGTGTTATCTGGCCATCGAAAGATGACATTAAAGAAGGTACGGCTGTCGTAATCGCATTCTCAATTACGCTCGGGATCTTCATTTGGATTGTTGATAATATTTTTGCACACATTGTAAAATTGGTTATGTTCAGATGATGGAAAAAATCCGAAATGAATCTATCTTTGATATGAAATGGTATGTTCTCAATACTCAATCTGGAAAAGAGAAGAAAGTCAAAGAAGCGATTGAAAGATTTCTCGAAGATAACGAGTTAAAAGATTTTTTCGGGCAGATTCTGATATCATCGCACAAAACATTTGTGATAAAAGATGGAAAAAGATATGTTCGGGAAAGGAAAATTTTTCCGAATTATATTCTTATCGAAATGACGATGAAACCAGAAACTTATCAATTGATTATGAATATTCCCGGAACTTCAAAGTTTCTTGGAACTGGCAAAAATCCGAAACCGCTTTCTGAATCGGAAGTCAATAAAATTTTAGGAATCAAACAGGACGGCGAAAAGGTTGAATCTGAAATTCGTTTCATAATTGGTTCGCGAATTAGAATTATTGATGGTCCATTTAATGATTTTGAAGGTTCTATTGAAAAAATTATAGAAGAAAAAGAAAAAATGGTTGTAAGTGTTTCTGTTTTTGGAAGAAGAACTCCCGTTGAAGTTAGTTTTAACCAGATTGAAACTCTTGATTAACTGAAGAATCTTTCTTCGATATGAAAGGATTAAAATGGCAAAAAAAATAATGGCAAAAGTAAAATTGCAATTACCTGCAAATCAGGCGACACCAGCTCCGCCTGTTGGTCCAGCTTTGGGTCAACATGGCGTGAATATTGGTGAATTTTGCAAGCAATTTAACGATAAAACCAAAAAAGATGCCGGAATGATTATTCCAGCAATTGTAACAATTTACAAAGACCGCTCGTTTTCGTTTATAACAAAAACTCCTCCCGCAGCGATCTTGATTAAAAAGGAAGTTGGACTGGCAAAAGGTTCTGGCGAACCGAATAGAGAAAAGGTCGGAAAAATCACAAAAAAGCAGCTTGAAAAAATCGCAAAAATCAAAATGGAAAATCTTAATGCTGCAAATATTGAAACTGCGATAAGTATGATGGCAGGCGCTGCAAGAAGTATGGGCGTGACAGTTCAAGATTAAAATCCCTGTCTGCAGCAGACAGGAAAAACAGGAGTAAATCTTTATGAAAAAAGGAAAACGATATTCGCAGGCATTTGAAAAAATCGACCGCGAGAAGAAATATCTCATTTCTGAGGCGATTCAAATGCTATCAGAATTCCCTCATCCAAAATTCGACCAAACTGTTGAACTTCATATTCGTTTAGGCGTTGACCCCAAAAAAGCTGATCAAATGGTTCGAGGAGCTATTATGCTTCCTCACGGAATTGGGAAAGAGATGACTGTTCTCGTTTTTGCTGAAGGCGATAAAGCCGAAGAAGCGAAAAAAGCCGGAGCAGATTTTGTTGGAATGGACGATTTGGCAGAAAAAATTCAGAATGGTTGGACAGAATTTGATGTTGCGATTTCAACACCAAATTTGATGGGAAAAGTTGGAAAACTCGGAAAAATTTTAGGTCCAAGAAAACTTATGCCAAATCCAAAATCTGGCACAGTTACGATGGATATTGAAGATTCCGTGAAAGAATCAAAAGCTGGAAAAATCGAATACCGAATTGATAAATATGCAATAATTCATACAAATGTAGGAAAAGTGTCTTTCAAAAAAAATCAATTAACAGAAAATATAAAATCACTCGTGAAAGAAATTGTGCAGAATAAACCAGCATCTGCAAAAGGTAAATATATCAAAAATATAACCATCTGTTCGACTATGAGTCCTGGAATCAAAATTGACGCAGTCGCTCTGGTAAAAGAATTATAAGAAAAATAGGAAATTATTATGGAAGAAAAATCAATCAATCCAAAAAATATAGAAGCAGTCGAAAATATAAAAAATAGCATTCAAAACGCAAAATCGCTTATACTCGTTGATTACAAAGGATTAAATGTAGAAGAAGATACCGAATTGAGAAGGAAGTTTCGCGAAAACAATGTAAATTATTTTGTTTGTAAAAATACATTTCTGAAACTTGCCACAAAAGATTTAAAAATTGATACACTCGAAGATTTTTTGATTGGACCAACAGCAGTTGCAGTTTCAAAAGAAGAAGAGTTAAAACCAGCAAAAATAATTGCAGATTTCGCAAAAGCACTTCCAGAAGAGAAAAATCTACCCAAATTCAAAGCTGGAATCATCGATGATATTTTTATGGATATTGAAAAGTTAAATGAGGTTGTGAAATTGCCATCGAGAATTGAACTTCTTGCTAAACTTATTTCCAGTTTGAATTCACCAATCTCAGGTTTGGCGATTTCATTGAATGGTATTTTGCAAAAATTACTTTTTGTATTGAACGCAATAAAAGATAAATCCACAAAAAGTGGATCCTCCTCTGGAGGAAAATAACAGTTAAAAAATATCGGAGGATTAATGGCTGAAACAAAAGCAAAATCAGAAGAAAAAGATAAGATAATCAAACTTATCAAAGAGTTGAATGTGATGAAATTGGCTGAATTGGTCAAAGATTTGGAAGATGAATTTGGTGTTACTGCCACTGCGCCAGTTGCGGCTGTAGCTGCATCTGCCGGAGAAGGACAAGCCGCTGCAAAAGATGAAAAAACAGAATTTAGTGTAGTTTTAACAGCAGCAGGAGATAAGAAAATTCAGGTTATCAAAGTTGTTCGCCAAATCACAAAACTTGGACTAAAAGAGTCAAAAGCATTAGTTGATGAAGCTCCCAAACCAATCGTAGAAGATGTTTCAAAAAAAGAAGCAGAAGAAGTAAAAGAAAAAATCGAAGCCCAAGGCGGGTCTGTCGAAATTAAGTAATTATTTATTTTGAAACAATTAAAAAATTGGGGCGAAAATAAGAAGAATTGTCATCAAATTTGGATGAAATGATTTGATGACAAATTTCTTCCTATTTTTTCAAATTAAGGAGTAAATTTGGAGAAAAGAAAATCATTCTCTAAAATCGAAAAGCGATTGCACGGATTTAAACTTCCTGAATTCCAAAATATAAATCTTTTGGAAATGCAGAAGGGCTCATTTGGTAAATTTCTCCAAAGAGAAGTTAATCCAAAATATCGCAAAAATATCGGGTTGCAAAAAGTTTTTAACACACATTTTCCTGTTGAAGATCCGCAAGGTGAATATCTTCTTGAATTCGTTAGCTATACGGTTTTGAAAGAGAAATATACTCCGGAAGAATGTGTTATTCGAAATCAAACTTACCAAACTTCGATTAAAGTAAAATTTCGGCTGACCATATTCGAAAAGACCGTTGAAGGCGAATCAAAACGGATAAAAAATGTTATGATGCAAGATTTGTTTTTGGGTGAAGTTCCAGTTATTACAAAACGTGGAACATTTATTATCAATGGCGATGAACGCGTGCTCATAAGTCAATTGCATCGTGCACCTGGCATTGTTTTTACAAGCGATACTCATACAAGCGGAAAAGAACTTTTCAGCGCAAAAGTAATTCCCGTGCACGGTTCCTGGTTTGAATTTGTGACAAGTGCAAAAGATGTCGTCACAATGATAATCAACAAAAGACACAAAATTCCAGTCACAATCATACTAAAATGTTTTGGATTCAAAGACAATAATCAGATTCGAAAAAGTTTTCTGAAAGCGACAGAAATTGATATCACAAAAGATGATTTTAGCGAATCGTATCTTTTCGAAGATATCATCGATAAGAAAACTGGCGAAATTATCGCAGAAGGAAGCACTCTTCTAAATTCTGAAATTGTCGATATACTTCTGAATGCGAAAATCAAAAAAGTGAAAGTTACTGGCGAAGATTCCGATGCAGAAAGAAAAATTATTGAAAGCACACTTTCAAAAGATTCAACATCCACGGAAGAAGAGGCATTCAAATACATTTACAACATAATTCGTCCTGGCGAAGAGCCATCTTCGGATGTCGCAAAAGAACTCGTAGACAGAATTTTCTTCAACGAAAAAAGATACAATTTGGGCGAAGTTGGAAGAATTAAAATAAATAAACGATTGGGAATTGATGTTGGTTTGGAGAAGCAAATTTTGACGAAAGAGGATTTTACTGCGATTATCAGAGAAATAATAAAATTATCAAAAGGCGAAAGCCAAACTGACGACATTGACCATCTCGCAAATCGTAGAGTGAGTGGAATCGGCGAATTGATTTCAAACCAATTTTCTATCGGACTATCGCGAATTGCGAGAATCGCTCGCGAAAGAATGACTCTAAACACTCCAGAAAAAATCAACATTCTAAATTTAATCAATACAAATGCCGGAATGGCAGTTGTTCGCTCATTCTTTTTGACTGGCGAACTTTCACAATTTATGGAGCAAGCAAATCCATTGTCAGCGATTACACATATGCGGAGATTGACTTCTTTGGGTCCAGGCGGATTAACGCGTGAAAGAGCAGGTTTTGAAGTCAGAGATGTTCATTATTCTCATTACGGAAGAATTTGTCCAATCGAAACTCCCGAAGGACCAAATATTGGATTGCTTACATCTCCGACAATTTTTGTTAGAACGAATAAATATGGATTTCTAGAATCTCCATACATTAAAGTAGAAAATGGCAAGGTTACGCACAAAATCGAGTATTTAGATCCTGACAAGCAAGAGGATAAAAAAATTGCACAAGCAGGAATCGAAGTAGATAAAACTGGAAACATTAAGAAGGATCTTGTCTTCTGTTTGCAAGGTGGAGATTTTATTCGAGTCCCCAAAAATGAAGTTGACTATATCGATATTTCAAGGCAGCAAATTGTTAGTGTTTCTGCGGGACTAATTCCATTTTTGGATCACGATGATGCAAATCGTGCGCTGATGGGTTCAAATATGCAGAGACAAGCAGTACCATTGATTAATCCTGAACCCCCAATTGTTGCAACAGGAATTGAAAAATTGCTTGCTTCGGATTCTGAACTTACTGCGAAAGCACCTTTTGATGCAACTGTTGAAAAGGTTACATCCAACCAGATTGTATTGAAAAGAATAAAATCGAAGAGCGATTCAATTTCTCCTTTGGAAGATACAAAGATTATTGATTTGCATAAATTCACCAGAACAAATCAGAACACCTGCATAAATCAGCATCCGGAAGTTGAAGTTGGAGAGAAAGTTAAAGAAGGACAAATTATTTCTGATGGACCTGCGATTAAGAACGGCGAACTCGCTCTTGGACGAAATATGCTGGTCGCTTTTATGCCTTGGTATGGATATAATTATGAAGATGCAATTATCATAAGCGAAAAAGTTGCACGAAATGACGAGCTGACTTCCATCTATGTAGATGAGCATGAAGTCCTTGTGAGAACAACTCGCGATGGCGACGAAGAGCTGACCAATGATATTCCCAATGTGCCGAAATTTGCTTTGAGAAATCTTGATGCAAGTGGAATAATTAGAGCAGGTGCAAAAGTCGAAGCTGGTGATATATTAGTTGGGAAAATCACTCCAAAATCTACCGGAATCGATGTTTCGCCAGAAGAGAAATTAATGAGAGCACTTTTTGGCGAGAGAGCAGGAAATTTTTCCAATACTTCTCTCAAAGCAAAACCAGGTATGGAAGGTGTTGTTGTCGATGTTAAAACTTTTTCTCGCAAACAAGAAGAGATAGCGGAAGTATCTGGCGAAGAGAGAGATGAAAATTTAAATAAACTGAAAAATCAGAATAATCTAAAAAAGAAAAAAATCTATAAATATCTGAAAGAAAAATTGTCTGAATATCTTCTCAACGAAACTGCAAATCGTATTAACGAAATGAAAACTGGCAGATTTTTCATTCCACCGAAAACAGTTATTAAAAAAGATGATATCAAAAAAATCAATTTCAGAAAATTAGATTTGGAAAATGATTTAGTCGAAAATGTAAAGAAAAATGAGAAAATTTATTCCGAAATCATATATAAAACGAAAACTTTGTTAGAAGAATGCGAAAATCATTACAAAAAGGAAAGACAGAGAATCCGATTTGGAGACGAACTTCCCAGCGGTGTTTTGACGATGGTGAAAATCTACATTGCAAAAAAACGCCAAATTGAAGTTGGCGATAAAATGGCTGGAAGACACGGCAATAAAGGTGTAATTGCGAAAATCGCTGCGATTGAAGATATGCCGTATCTTGAAGATGGAACTCCAATTGATATCATACTAAATCCGCTCGGCGTGCCATCACGAATGAATATTGGTCAGATTTTGGAGACGCATTTGGGCTGGGCAGCAAAAGCACTTGGCTACAAAGCAGAAACTCCAGTTTTCGACGGCGCTACAGTTGAAGAAATCAAAGTCGAACTCAAAAAAGCAAATCTTTCAACAGACGGAAAGAGCTTACTTTTCGATGGAAAAACTGGCGAAGCACTGAAAGAAAAAGTTACAGTTGGAATTATCTATATGTTGAAATTAAATCACCTTATTGTCGATAAAATGCATGTCCGTTCGACAGGTCCTTATTCACTTGTAACCCAGCAGCCACTCGGCGGAAAAGCACAGCATGGCGGACAAAGATTGGGTGAAATGGAAGTCTGGGCTCTTGAAGGTTATGGCGCGTCAAGGTTGCTTCAGGAAATGTTAACTGTAAAATCTGATGATGTCGAAGGAAGAAATCTAACTTATGAAGCAATCACAAAAGGGAAAGAATTGCCGGAACCAGGAATTCCAGAATCTTTCAATGTTTTAATAAATGAGATGAAAAGTTTATGTCTAAATATAGAGTTAATTTCCGAAAATTCTGATGAAAAATCTATTGAATAAAAGGATAAAAATCTGTGATTAGAGAATTAAAAAGAGATATAAAAATAAAGGATTACAACGCTATCGGAATTAAGATAGCATCGCCAGAAGATATTCGTGATTGGTCATTTGGTGAGGTTTTAAGGCCTGATACGATAAATTACAGGACATTCAAACCTGAAAAAAACGGACTTTTTTGTGAAAAAATATTTGGTCCAGAAAAAGATTATGAATGTTCTTGCGGAAAATATAAAAAGTATCGCTTCAAAGGACTAATTTGCGACCGTTGTGGAGTAGAAGTCACATCTTCAAAAGTCAGAAGACAGCGAATGGGACACATCGAATTGGCAGTTCCAGTGGCTCATATCTGGTTTCAAAAATCTGTTCCTAATCCAATTCAGCTTTTATTGGATTTGAAAAAAGTAGAGTTGCAGAGAGTCGTATATTATGAATCATATATCGTAATCGAACCTGGCGCATCAGAATTTCACCGCCGAGATGTCATTAGTGAACAGGAATATGTCGAAACGAAAGAGAAATATCCGACAGGATTTTTTGCACAAATGGGTGCTGAAGCAATTTGGAAATTACTTAAAGATATCAATCTTAACGATGAAATGGATAAATTGCGAACTGCATTAAAATTCGAAACGAAACAGAAAAAAATTAAAGTTATAAAAAAATTAAAAATAATTGATGCGTTTATCAATTCGGGAAATAAACCTGAATGGATGATATTGGAAGTGCTTCCCGTTATGCCACCAGATTTGCGTCCGCTTGTCTATCTCGAAGGAGGTCGTTTCGCTACTGCTGATTTTAACGATTTGTACCGCAGGGTCATCATAAGAAATAATAGATTGAATGAATTGATTGCAAGCCACGCTCCTGAAGTGATTCTCAAAAATGAAAAAAGAATTTTGCAAGAATCTGTCGATGCATTGCTCGATAATTCCAGAAAATCACGCCCAGTTAAAGGTCGTGGAAATCGTCCGTTGAAATCTTTGAGTGACCAATTAAGTGGAAAAAAAGGTCGATTCCGACAAAATTTATTAGGAAAACGAGTTGACTATTCTGCTCGTTCTGTGATTGTTATCGGTTCTGAATTGAAACTGAATGAGTGCGGTCTTCCTAAAAAAATTGCACTGGAACTTTTTAAACCTTATATCATCGAAAAAATTGAAAAAATTGAAGGAGTTGAAAGTACAAAACAGGCAAAACGATTAATGGAAGAACGGAAACCTGAGGTCTGGAAAATTTTGGAAGAGGTTATTAAAGATTATCCAGTTTTACTTAATCGTGCGCCAACTCTGCATCGTTTGGGTATTCAGGCATTTCATCCAGTTTTAATTGAAGAGAAAGCGATTCAACTTCATCCTTTACTTTGCTCTCCTTTCAATGCCGATTTCGACGGCGACCAAATGGCAGTTCATTTGCCACTTTCGGGAGAAGCTCAACTTGAAGCGTTAGCTCTTATGAGTCCAGTTAATAATATTCTTTCGCCAGCAAATGGAAAATCGGTACTAATGGCAAGTCAGGATATTGTGCTTGGTGTATATTTTTTGACGAATGAGGAAGAAGCGGAACCGACGAATAAAAAAAACCTTCCGAAATTCGGTTCTTTTAGTGAAGCGATTATGGCTTATGAAAAGGATGAAATTGAGAGCGCCAAAAAGAAATCTGAAAATTTTCAAACCAAATTAAAGAAAAACATTCATTCCCATACTTGGATTGAATATAGACCTCCAAATACAAATAAACGAATTACAACAACAGTCGGAAGAGTTATTTTTAACCAAATTATTCCAGAAAAAATTCAGTTCCAAAATCATACTATTGACCAAGGTAAATTGAATCAACTTACATCCGAAATTTATAAAAAACTTGGTCCGAAAGCAACCGCAGAATATTTGGACGCTTTGAAAGATTTAGGATTCAAATATGCCACCAAATCCGGTACGACATTTTCAATTACTGATATCGTTACTCCAGATTTGAAAAATAAAATTTTATCAATTGCGGAAAAAGATATTAATAATCTCCATTCTGATTATCAGAATGGAATTATCACAGAAAGTGAACGATATGAAAGAGTGACAGACAGATGGAAAATTACCACAGAAGAGATTACCAACTTGATGATGATTGAGTTGGAAAACGACAAAAATGGTCATAATCCAATTTGGATTATGGCGAAATCTGGCGCAAGAGGTGGTCGTGACCAAATCAAACAATTGGGCGCTATGCGTGGTTTGATGGAGAAACCGCAAAGAAAATTAACCGGTGAAGTTGGCGAAGTTATCGAAAATCCTATTAAGTCAAATTTCAAAGAAGGACTCAGTATATTAGAATATTTTATTTCAACCCATGGAGCAAGAAAAGGATTGGCTGATACCGCCTTGAAAACTGCAAATGCCGGTTATTTGACACGAAGATTGGTCGATGTTGCGCAAGGACTTGTTGTCACGATGGAAGATTGTGAGACATTACAAGGAATTACGATAACATCTCTGAAAGAAGGAAATCGAGTAATCGAAAAAATTTCCGAAAGAATCCAAGGAAGAACGGCTTTGGAAAATATTGTCGATCCAATTTCTGAAGAAATTATTGTAAAATCTGGCGAAATAATCTCAGATGAAAAAGCTAATTTGATTCATAAACATGGAATTCGCAAAGTTAAAATTCGTTCTGTTCTTACTTGTGAAGCCGAAAATGGAATTTGCTCAAAATGTTATGGAAGAAATCTTTCAACAAATAAACCCGTTGTTGTTGGCGAACCGGTTGGAGTTATTGCCGCCCAAAGTATCGGCGAACCGGGAACACAACTTACTTTGCGAACTTTCCACTTCGGTGGTGCAGCGAGCACTGCGGTCGAACAAGCTGAAGTAAATTCCGAGAAAGATGGAATTGTGAAATTTGAAAAATTGAATGTCGTACTCAATCGCGAAAACCAGCAAATAGTCGTCAGCCATAATGGTAAAATAAATATTATAGATGAAAAAACTGAGGAAATTGTAAGCCATTATGAAGTTGAATATGGGGCATCTATTTTCGTTTCTGAAGACCAAAAAGTCGTGGAAAATACACTCCTTTTTAGCTGGGATATATACAACAATCCATTAATTGCAATTTTCAAAGGAACTGTTTATTACGAAGATTTTATTCCCGACATAACTTACAAAACAGAATATAGCGAATTGACAGGAAAGAATGAAATTACAATTACTGAGTCGAGGGATGTGGCAAAACAAGCACAACTTCGGCTTGAATGCGAAGATGGAAAAGTCGAATTTATCCCATTACCAGCAGGATTAAATCTTGATGTTGAAGATAAAAGTGTTGTCTATCCCGGAGAAATTTTGGGAAAAACTTCTCGTGTAACAGTCAAACAACGCGATATTACAGGCGGATTGCCGCGAGTTGTCGAACTTTTTGAAGCTCGCTCACCAAAAAATAAAGCGATAATTACCGAAATCGATGGAATAATCAAAATCGGAAAACTGACCAGAGTTGGAAGAAAAGTAATTGTAAAATCTGAAGATGGTGATTTCAAAGAGGAATACAATATCCCATACGGAAGAAGAATTATTGTTCACGAAAATGATTTTGTAGAAAATGGAGACCCACTTTCCGATGGTTCGCTGGACCCGCACGATATTCTAAAAGCAAGAGGTATTACCGCAGCGCAAGAGTTTATCACAAATGAAATTCTCGAAATTTATAGAAAACAAGGCGTCTCAATCAACGACAAACATATCAGATTGATTATTCGCCAAATGATGCAAAAAGTGAGAATCATAAATCCTGGCGATTCGATTTTCCTTGAAAAAGAAACTGTGGATAAAGTTCTTGTAGAAAATATAAATAAAGAAATTGAAAGCCAAAAAGGAGAAGTCGCTACATTCGAACAATTGCTGATGGGAATTACAAAATCTTCGCTAAGCACAGATAGTTTTATCTCCGCAGCATCATTCCAAAACACAACAAAAGTACTTGTGAACGCAGCTATTCAAGGCAAAGTCGATACGCTCAATGGCTTAAAAGAAAGTGTGATAATCGGCAATAGAATTCCTTCTGGAACAGGATATAAATATTATCAAAATCTTGTAAGCGAGACAAGAGATAAAGAGGTTAGTTTGAGAAAAACAGTGAAAAAATTATTGCATCAACGATGTGAGAAAAATTAGGAGGAGTAAGTGCCAACAATATCTCAACTTATTCGAAAAGGAAGAAAAAGAAGTAAAAAAGCAAAAAAAAATAAAGCTTTACAAGGATGTCCGCAGAAACGAGGAGTGTGTACACGCGTCTATACGACTACTCCCAAAAAGCCAAATTCTGCTCTGAGAAAAGTTGCTCGTGTTCGACTTTCAAACGGAATAGAAGTGACATCATATATTCCTGGCGAAGGACATAATTTGCAGGAACACTCAATCGTTCTCATAAGAGGTGGAAGAGTGAAAGATATTCCGGGAGTCCGATATCATGTAATTCGTGGAACGCTTGATGCAACTGGCGTTGATGGACGCACAAATAGTCGTTCTAAATACGGAACCAAACGAACAAAACAACTTTAGTGAGGATAAATGTCACGAAGAAAAAAAGCTCAAAAAAGAAAAATTCTGCCAGACCCAAAATATAATGATATTGTGATTGCAAAATTCATAAATATTATGATGAAAAAAGGAAAGAAAAGTTTGGCTGAGAAAAAATTTTATGAATCATTAGAAATTATCAGAAAAAAAACTGATGACGACCCGGTAGAAGTTTTCAAAAAAGCAATTGAAAATGTGAAACCAAAAGTTGAGGTAAAATCAAGAAGAATTGGTGGAGCAAATTATCAAGTTCCGATGGAAGTAATACCAGAAAGACAGCAAACCCTTGCATTCCGTTGGATAATAAATTTTGCGAGGAAACGACCAGAAAAATCAATTGAGAAAAAAATCGCTGCTGAAATTTTGGCAGCATTCAAAAACGAAGGTGCTTCAATAAAAAAACGAGAAGAGGTTTGGAGAATGGCTGAGGCAAATAAAGCTTTCGCCCATTTCAGAATATAAATTATGGCTCGAGATTATCCTTTGGAAAAAATCAGAAACATCGGTTTTATCGCTCATATCGATGCAGGAAAAACTACGATTACGGAAAGAATTCTTTTCTATACGGGAGTTCTGCATCAGATGGGTGAAGTTCACGAAGGAGCAGCCACAATGGATTGGATGGCTCAAGAAAAAGAGCGCGGAATCACGATAACTTCCGCCGCGACAACCTGTTACTGGAAAAATCACAGAATAAATATTATCGATACGCCGGGGCATGTAGATTTTACCGTTGAGGTTGAACGCTCATTACGCGTCCTCGATGGCGCTGTTGTGATTTTCTGCGGAGTTGCAGGCGTCGAACCACAATCCGAAACCGTTTGGCATCAAGCAGATAAATACAATATCCCAAGATTGGCTTTCATCAATAAATTAGATAGAATCGGTGCCGATTTTTATTATTCTGTCGAATCTGTAAAAACCAAACTCGCACCAAATTCTACACCTATTCAAATTCCGATTATAAATGATGAAAATTTCATTGGTGTTATCAATCTCATAAATGAAAAAGCATATATTTTCGATAAAGATGATTTGGGAATTGAGTTCACAAAATGTGATTTAGATGAAGATAAAAGAATTTCTGAAAAGTTGAAAAATCTTGCAGATAAATACCGAACTGAATTGATTGAAAAAGTTGCAGATTTTGACGAAAATTTGATGAAAAAATATTTGGATGAAAAAGAGATAACTTCCGAAGATATCATACCAGCCGTACGAAAAGCAACTTTGGATTGCAAAATTATTCCTATTCTTTGCGGATCAGCTCTGAAAAATAAATCTGTCCAACTTCTGATTGACGCAATAATAAATTTTCTTCCTTCACCAAAAGATATTAAAGCTTTCGATGCGTTAATTCCAAATTCAGATAAAGTGAGAAAAATTATCGCTGATGATTCCGAGCCGTTTTCAGCTTTAGCATTTAAAATTCAGGTGGATTCTTATGTTGGGAAACTTACTTATTTAAGAGTTTATTCAGGAAAAATCAAAAAAGGTGAACATATTCTGAATGTCAATAATGGGAAAAAGGAGCGGATTACTCGAATTATGCAAATGCATGCAAATAAACCGAGCAATAAATTGGAATTATATTCTGGTGAAATTTGCGCTGTAGCCGGTTTGCATAATACTTCTTCTGGCGACAGCATTGTAGAACTTAATAATCCAATTTTACTCGAAAGAATCAGATTTGCCGAGCCCGTAATGTCCATCGCGATTGAACCAAAAACAAGCACAGACGAGGAAAATCTAAAAAAATCACTTTTGAGATTATTGGATGAAGACCCGACATATTGTTTGCGAAATGACAAAGAAACTGGTCAAACACTTATTTCAGGAATGGGAGAACTTCACTTGGAAATTCTTGTCGACCGATTAAAAAGAGGATTCAAAACGGAACTAAATGTTGGAAAACCGCGAGTAACTTATAAAGAGACAATTATAAATTCAGCCAAAGGCGAAGGTAAATTTATTCAAAAAATTGGCAATCATGGACAATTTGGTGTGGTAAAATTACAGATTGAACCATATTCTGAAAATTTAGAAAAGTCAGAAGCAAAAATTATTTTTGAAAATCAAGCGAGCGAAGAAAAAATTCCTAAACAATTTATTTCAGCTGTCAAAGCTGGAGTTTTAGAATCAGCTGAAGCAGGAATTTTGACTGGAAATAATGTTGAAAATCTAAAAGTGATAATTATTGATGGCGAATATAACGAGGTAGATTCGACTGAATTGGCTTTCAAAATTGCGGGCTCAAGAGCATTTGGAAACGCTCTTCAAAAAGCTGAAGTGATTCTTCTCGAACCAATTATGAAAATTGATATCAGAACTCAAGAAGAGTATCTCGGAAATATCATAAATGACTTGAATGGCCGACGTGGAAAGGTTTTGGAAGTGAAAGAAAAAGATTCAATTAAGGTTATTAATGGTAATGTTCCATTGAGCGAGACATTTGGATATTCAACTGATTTGCGTTCATTTTCGCAAGGAAGAGCGTCCTATTCAATGGAATTTCTAAAATACGACAAAATCCCAGATAGTATTTCAAAAAAATTAATAGAAAAAATGCGAGGATACTAAAATAAGAGGAGATAATGGCGAATAAAATTAGAATTAAACTCAAAGCTTATGACCACAATTTGTTGGACAAATCTGTTGCAGATATCGTGAGAAATACAAAAGGAACAGGCGCGAAAATTAAAGGCCCAATTCCATTGCCGACAAAGAAGCGAATTTACACCGTTCTTCGCTCACCACATGTAGATAAAAAATCTCGAGAACAGTTTGAAATGCGAATTCACAAGAGATTAATTGATATCGAAGACCCGACTCCAAAAACTGCAGATGCGATAAAAAATCTCAATATTCCTGCTGGCGTTCATATCGAGATTAAGACGTAAAAGATAATTTTTTAGGAGAAAAAGATGTTAGGAATAATCGGAAAAAAAATTGGAATGACGAGAATTTTTGATGAAATGGGAGAATCAATTCCTGTCACCATAATTTCTGCTGGACCGTGTACAGTTGTTCAGCAAAAATCTGAAAAAAAAGAGGAATACAACGCAATTCAGATTGGACTTGAAGAGATAAAAGAGAAAAAATTAACGAAGCCATTGAAGGGTCATTTCGAGAAGAATGGCAAAAAATATTTTCGATTTTTGAAAGAATTTCGAGTCGATAAAAAAGAACTGATGAAATATAAAGTTGGCTCAGATATCAAGTCAAATATTTTCGAAAAAAATGAGATTGTAAATGTGACTGGAATCTCGAAAGGCAAAGGTTTTGCCGGTGTGATGAAGAGATATAATTTTCACGGAAAAAGCCGTACTCACGGAACGCATGAATCATTTCGTGGCGGTGGGTCAATCGGTCAAAGTGCAACTCCGTCAAGAGGTGTTCGGGGGGAAAAAAAGCCCGGACAAATGGGGAAGGAAAAAGAAACAGACCGAAATCTAATTGTTGTTAAAATTGATGAAAAAAGAAATTTGATAATGATAAA
>JACNJR010000011.1 GCA_014382495.1 Candidatus Cloacimonadota bacterium
TTGTTATTGGTTTTCCATATGTAGTTTCAACAGTTGACCAAATATCAGATGATGTTTTTAAACCTTAACCGTCATATCCAGTCCAATAACTCCTTAGGATTATTGGAAGAAAGGTTGTTAGATTATTATCGTCGATTATTGAATAAAAAGGTGGATATTGGTGTTAACTTATCATAAAAGGGCAAAGACGACTTATGCTATTCGTAAAGAGATAAAAGAAAATCCGGAAGGGTTGACTGTAATGCAACAGGCGAAGAAGTATAATGTGTGCAATAGGACGATATTAAAATGGCGTCATAGAGAAGTATTTGAAGATGCCAAGCACGGTGCAAGGAACCCGCGCAAATCTATCAGTGATTTAGAAGAATATGTAATTTGTGAAATCAGAAAAACAGCATTATTATCGATAGACGATCTTTTGGATGTTGTAAACGAGTTGGGAATTTCTATAACTCGCAGTTCGTTAGATAGAGCATTACAAAGAAATGGCTTAGGTAATAATTTTCACGCAGGTTATTTCATTCGGTTAGACTTACTCAAGATATAAAAGCAAAAAGAGGATTTGATGACAAACAAAACTAAAGAACTTTCAAGGTCGCGTGCTCTTGCAGCAAAAACTATTTACGCTGCATTGACAATTTTAAAAGAAAACGATGGCGAAATGCCAGGCAAAGAACTAATTGATAAAGTTGGAAACAAAATTACCTTATCAGATTGGGATAGGGAAAGGTATGAAAAAACGGGTTATATCAGATGGCAGTCAATCCTACATTTTTTTAGTATTGATTGCGTGAAAGCAGGATTTTTGTTAAAGAAAAAACGTATATGGTATTTGACAAAAGAAGGTGAAGACGCACTTAAACTTGGTGAAGTAGAGTTGCTTAATGCAGCAACAGAGGGATATAAAAAATGGCGCGAAAAAAATCCTAAAATAAAACAGGTTGAACCTGATATTAAAACCGATGAAGAAATTGCAGAATTGTCTGACAAAACTACACTTGACCAAATTGAACAATTAGCAATTGATAGTATTCAACAACAAATTAAATCACTTAATCCTTACGAATTCCAAGACCTTGCAGCAGCACTTTTACGTGGAATGGGTTACTTTACACCACACGTTTCTCCACGAGGAAAAGATGGCGGAGTTGACATAATTGTTTATAGAGACCCTCTTGGAACCGTAACACCCAGGATTAAAGTCCAAGTAAAACATAGAGAACAATCTGCTACTGTTCACGAATTAAGGCAACTTATGGGATTGTTGCAAAAAGACGGTGATATGGGTATTTTTATTTCAACTGGTGGCTTCACACCAGATTCTAAAACAACAGCAAGGGGAGCTCACGTTCACGTAGAATTAATAGATTTAGACAGATTCATAAACCTTTGGCAAGAGTTTTATCCAAAATTGTCAGATGAAGATAAAGCACAATTGCCTCTGTTACCATTTTACTTTTACGCCCCAAATGAGTAAGTCTAACCACCACTCCACCGGACGGCTAATGCTGGCAGCGAAAATGAAGGATTTCGGTAAAATAAAAATTTGTGAGGATAATTCAAAATTATGAAAAAATTATATGTCATTCGTCATGCAAAATCCAGTTGGGCTGACATTTCATTGTCTGATTTTGAAAGACCATTAAAAAAGCGTGGCAAAAAAGATGCACCTCTCATCGGAAAAATCCTAAATGAAGAGGAAGAAAAACCTGATTTAATTCTATCGAGTTCTGCCAATCGTGCAATATCTACCGCCAAAAAAATCGCAAAAGAATTGAAAATTGACAAAGAAAAAATCGTGAAAATGAACAAACTGTATGCCGCAGACTTGGATGACATTATCGACATCCTCAGCGAATTGTCAAATGAAATTAATGTGGTTTATATTTTCGGGCATAATCCTGAACTCTTTTATTTGGTCTTGTTTCTCTGCGACAGGGTTATCGAAAAATTACCGACTTGTGCAGTTGCAGCGATAAATCTTCAAATTGAAGATTGGGGTAAAATCAGAAAAAATTGTGGAAAATTGGAGAGATTTCTTACGCCTAAAATGCTTAAGTAAAATCAATCTCTTAAAATGTATCGAAATCCAAGAATTTCATTCCGATATAATGGGCAAGATAGTCCAATATCTGGAAAATTGTAATCTGTCTGAAAATTATTCTTGATATAAAACATCTCGCGACAACCAGGTCCGCAAGCCGGAATATTTGATTCTGCGCTTAAAATTATCCATTCTGAAACATTACTTTTAACAAAATGAAGTGGATGATTTTCGTTTTCGTCATTTTCGATACAAACGGGATTATACAAAGAATCATTTTCAACAGAATCAAAAGAGAAGCAGATTGAGATATCGGTCAGATTTGGCAGTGCAAATCCCATCCAATTGCAAAAGGCGTTTGCTTCGAACCATCTGAGATTTGTGACAGGTCCAAAAATAAAATTTGATGCTGCCGATTTCCAATAAGGAATTTCACTCAAATTCCAACCGAAAGGAGAACTCATCATAAATTTGCCCTGAAAATTCCAGCCAACTTCTCGGTTTTGCATCGTGCCTTCTTTTATCAGCCAATATTCTTCAATCTCATAACCATCGCTATTTATAAACGCTGCAAATTGCTCATTTGAGACCTCAAACTTGCTTATGTAAAAACCTTTGGTGGATTCTGAAACGACTTCGTCTCTATTTTTTTGAACTAAATATTTTCCTTTTTTGACCTTTTTCATTTCGTAATAAATTCTATTTTCAAAAATAATTTTAGGAAATATAATGTATTTTGTGAAGCTAAAATCATTTGGAAGAAGATGTAATGGAATTTCAAATTTATAATTCTCTTTTTCTGTTATTTTGCCAAAATCCCCGATAATTTTTTGTCTGTTTATTTTGATAATTTCCTTTGTCTCTTTTTTGAAAATGTTTATTTCAATTTCAACTCCATCTTGGAAATTTTCAATTTGATATTCCGTAACAAGCGAACTGTCCGTAAGATATTCGCAAACTTCAGTTAAAATTGGAAATTGGAAAGAAAAGAGATTTTCAGAAAAATATAGAAACAATAAAATCGCGAAAGTTTTTAATAAATTTCTCATATTTGTAATTTTAAAAAATGTAATTTTTTGTCAAATAAAAATTTTTAATTCAAGAATATTTTCTTGACAATAATTTGTCAACTTCTCAAAGAAAATTCAAAATGAATAATTCGCTTTTTAATTAATGAAAAAGGAGCAAAAATGATAAACATTGCAATCAACGGATTTGGCAGAATTGGACGATTGGTTTTTCGCGTAATGCAAGAACGAAAGAATTTCAATGTGCTCGCAGTAAATGATATTACGGATGCGAAGACATTGGCGCAACTTCTTAAATACGATTCCACTCACGGAAAATTTGATGGTGAAATTGAAGCGAGAGAAAATTCTATTATTGTCAATGGAAGAGAAATAAAGGCATTTGCAATCAGAGATCCGGAAGAGTTGCCTTGGAAAGAATTGAATATCGATGTTGTTGTGGAAGCGACTGGAATTTTTCGTCATAGAGCTAAAATTGAAAAGCATCTCACCGCTGGCGCAAAAAAGGTTCTGCTTACAGTTCCCGCAAAAGACGAGATTGATGCGACAATCGTTCTCGGCGTAAATGATTATATGCTCAAACCGGAACATAAAATCGTGTCGAATGCATCTTGCACGACTAATTGTCTCGCTCCAGTCGTGAAAATTCTACACGATAATTTCAGAATTAAATATGGTTTGATGACAACGATTCACGCATATACCGGCGACCAGAAAATTTTGGACGCACCGCATAAAGATTTGCGAAGAGCGCGTTCTGCGGCTGTAAATATTATTCCTACAACAACTGGCGCCGCAAAAGCGACGGGAAAAGTCATTCCTGAATTGAACGGAAAACTCGATGGAATGGCGATGCGCGTTCCGGTGCAAAATGGCTCAATCGTTGACTTGTTAGCTGTTGTGAATAAATCTGTGACCGAAGAAGAAATCAATGCTGCGATGAAAAAAGCTGCACAAAACGAACTGAAAGGAATTCTCCAATATTCCGAAGAACCTTTGGTTTCAGTTGATATAATTGGCAATCCGTATTCGAGTATTTTTGATTCCGGCTTGACGAAAGTGATGCAGGGAAATTTTGTGAAAGTCATCTCTTGGTACGATAATGAGTGGGGTTATTCGAATCGCGTCGTGGATTTGATTGAGAAAATTGCGGAGTAAGATTTTAAAATTTAATTAATAATTAGAAATTATAAATTTTCCACAATTTCTCTTTCTCATATACTTCAAATCTCGGCATTTTCGTCTCATCATTATGCCATTTCACTAACTTAATGTCGTCATTTACTATCTCAATGTTTGTAATGCCATCAGTATAAAGTCCACAACCCGAATTAAAATAGCACGGCAATGGTGCATTTTGCGTTTCTGTCGGCTCAATGTCCCGACCTTTTGCCTTCTCTTCCCGCAATTTTTTCTTCAATTGATTTATCCGCTTCTTGTTCGCTGAAACATTTTTTTCCTCTACATTGCGAGCCAAATTATCTTTGTGTAATTCATCAATTTTATCCTTCAATCTATTTGCATACGATTTTGATGCAAATATTGCTCGATGAGAATGTCCGCAAATTAGAATCACCTTATGCGATTTTGCCCAAGCATACATTATTCTTTCGTAATCTTTTGTTATTTGCGATTTTGCAGCAGAAGGATGTTTATATAATCCAAAAAATTTGGCAAATGGTTCAATCGGTTTGAAAATTCCCCGCACAAGAAATCTGCTTATCCAACTATTTTTATCTGATTCGATATTTCCTTGATGTCCGTGAAGCAAAAGAAACGCCGTTTTCCCATTTTCATCAGCCAATTTTAGCGCTTCTGGAGCTCCTTTATGCTTTATCGGATTGCTAAAAATAGGGTCATCAGGAGAACACCATTCATAATCATGGTTTCCAAAAATACGATAAATTTGCTCGTCGCCAAATTCTCTTATCTCTTGATAAATCGTTTTATCGTATCTGGCAATAATCTGATGTAAATCAAACTGCCAAAATTCTTCAATATCTCCAAGTAAAATAAGTTTGTAATTATTTTCGTTGTAAAATTTTAGAGCGGTGATAAGCATCTCTTCATTATGCCGGAAATCATCTGCTTTTCCTCCATCTCCCAAATGTAAGTCGCTGAAAATCGCATATTTTTCATTCTTTGTATTAAGGATTTTGATATCGTTATTTTCCCACAATTGAGACAACTTTTTATTTGTTAATTCTTTATCTTGAGACATTATATTACCTTCTTTGTAAATTTCATAGTTTTATTATATTAATTTTTAAAATGTGGTCAAGAAAAAGATTTTAGATGAAATTTTATAGAAACTTTGACAAAATATTTTAGAATTATTTTCGTGAAGACAAATCATTTTTTAATATTTTGAAAGCACAGTTTTATGAAAAGAGTTATTGAAGCATACAAATTTATGGATCCAAGCCGAATAATTGACATCGATTCTGATACAAAAGTGGACGCATTGCAAGAGCTTACCGAAATAATCTGCACAAGTGACAGAATAACTGATAATGAGTTGTTCGTCAAAAAAATTTTGGAAAGAGAAAAACTGATGAGCACAGGAATTGGTTATGGAATTGCTATTCCGCATATTAGAGATAGATCAATCAAAGATTTCGTGATTGCACTCGGCAGAAAAAAGAACGGAATAGAATACGGCTCAATAGACAACAAACCGGTAAAATTGATTTTTATGATTGGCGCTAACGAAAAGCAGGATAAGGATTACAGCTGTCTTCTTGCAAGAATTGTCTTGCGACTTAAAGATAGAAATTTTGTCAAGCAGCTTCTGAATGCGAAAGAATCTTCTGAAATTTATGAATTGATAAAGGCAAAAAAATAGATGGATAATTTATCATTCTACCATCTCTTTTGGAATTCATCAATACTTGCAACACTCATATTTTCACGAAGTTTTGTCACTGATGAAATCGAAAAAATCGTTCTGTTGCCAACAACAAAAATTATCTAATTTCAATTTTGAACTTTTTTTCTTGACATATTTTATATTTAGAAACTTTTTTACCGAAAATAAATAGAGTGAATTTACAAGGTGCATAGTTATTGATTCTGCAGGATAATTAGCAGAAGCAATAAGGGAATTCCGTGAAATACGGAAGCGGTCCCCGCCACTGTAAACAGCATATTCTTGGGAAAGGTCACTGTTCCGATTTATCGGAATGGGAAGGCATTTTCTTACTAAGCTGTGAGCCAGGAAACCTGCTTTGTAATTGTTTTCGAAAATCTTTCGGTGGAAGGGATTGAGGTCAAAATAAATTTTTCACAGACCCAATTTCAGTCGAGATTGGGTTTTTTTATTTCAAAATTTAAAATAGAAAATTATAAATTAAAAATTAAAATGAAAAAGAATATTTTCCTAATATTTTTATTAGTAATCGTTTTTAACTGCTCAAAAAGGGAATTTGAGAATGCAGCTCAAAAACCAAATTTGATAATTCTCTCGCCTGAGATTGCAGAAATCGTATGTGCAATTGGTGGCGAAAAAAATATTATTGCAGTAACAAATGAATGCGACTATCCTGAAATCTTGAAATCAAAAGAAAAGGTTGGCAGTTTTAGTTCCCAAAACATCGAAAAAATCGTGTCGCTTCAGCCGAATATGGTTTTCTCTTCTGGATTAGAACAGCAAATAATAAAAGAGAGATTGATTAAACTCGGACTGAAGGTTCATCAGTTTTATCCTGAAAATATTGATGATTTGCTGAAAACCATTTTAAAAATTGGTAATCTAATTGAAAAAGAGAAGAATGCTTCTGAAATTATTAAAAATTTTCTGAATAATCTTCCTTCAATTCAAGAAAATCGCAAAAAACCAAAAGTGTATATTGAAATTTATAATAAGCCGATTATGACTGCGTCAGCAGAATCTTTTGTCGGAGATATTATCGAAAAAAGTGGCGGCACAAATCTCTTTCAAAATCTGCCAAGAGATTATTGCCGTGTTTCTGCTGAAAGTGTAGTCGAAAAAAATCCTGATATAATTTTGATAACTTGTCCTAAAATTTCAAAATCTGAAATCAAAAATAGATTGGGTTGGCAAAATATTTCAGCGATAAAAAGTGGGCAAATTTATACTTCGAAGGATATTGATATGGATTTAATCGTTCGCGCTGGACCTCGAAGCATAAATGGTATAAAGATTTTGTCCAAAATATTCCGGGATTTTTATGAAAAATAAGACCATAATTTTTGGCTCATTTTTGATATTAGTTTTGGTGATTTTTTTCTCGCTCTTTATCGGAAGCGGCTCAATCAATATTTTCTCGCTGTCGAAATCTGGACATGATATTTTGTTCGGAATTCGCATTCCCAGAATTCTGTTAGGACTGATAACTGGAATGATTTTGGCAACAACTGGTGGTGTCTTTCAGGGAATGCTGAACAATCCTCTTGCCGAGCCGTATCTTTTGGGAATTTCATCCGGCGCAGCACTTGGAAGTATCATCGCAATCGTAATTAACAAAATCTTTCTGATGCCTATTTTTGGATTTTTCGGTGCGCTTTTGACGATAATTCTGGTCTGGAAAATTGCCCAAAAAGAGAAATTGATTCAGCGAACACAACTTATTTTAGCAGGAATTATCATTGGGCTATTTTTCTCGGCAATAATTGCACTTTTGATGAGTATATTTCACAGAGATTTGGGTCAGATATTTTCAATTTTGATGGGAAATCTCGGATATATTTTTGCGAAAGATAACATTTTCATTTTGTGGATAATGTTGATTATTGCTGTTGTTGGCGTCACTCTTCTGAATATCTTTTCAAACAGATTAAACATTTTATCGCTTGGAGATTATACTGCCGGCAGTTTGGGAGTCGATGCGAATAGAACTCGCAAAATTTTGTTTCTTGTTTCGTCGCTTTTGGTTGGAATGGTTGTCTCTTTTACGGGAATAATTGGATTTGTCGGGCTCATCATTCCACACATTTGCAGATTAATTATTGGACCAAATAATCGTCTTCTTCTGCCAGCGGCAGGATTTTTAGGTGCCGCCTTCCTGATTTTTTGTGATACGATTGCTCGTTCACTTTTGGTTATTGAACTTCCCGTTGGCGTTGTGACGGCACTTTTCGGCGCACCATTTTTTATTTATCTTCTGAAAAAATAGTTGGAATGTTTTGTTCTTTTATAAAAACATAGAGTGAAAGATGAAAAAAATAGTTGCTGGCTAACACAAACTTTTGCTGATTTTCAAAATAGTTTTTAGTTTCTTGTTCATAATTGTTCGTGGTTTACACTAATGCGATTTTTATCTTGCCAATTTTTGGGAAGCGATTTAATCTTTCTGTAATTTCGTGTTTCAGGTCGTCTTTGAATTGGTCTTCTTTGTTCAGCGAGAGCTCGATTAGCACATTGTTTTTCTCGTCAATTCCGATATACTTTACCAATCTTAGCGAAATTATATCCACGCCAACTTTTCCGTAAATGACTTCGTTCAATTGCTTTTCTATACTCTGTTTGTTTAACGATTCGTCGAATTTTTTCCCAAGTTTGTTCTTCTCATAATTTTTAATTGCACCGCGAAGTGCATCGATTGCCAGAACCGAGCAGTGCATCTTAATCGGCGGCAATCCGCCAAGTTTATCTGCTGCTTGTTTCCATGTGATTTTTTTCGCCTCTTCGATTATTTTGCCAAGTGCCATATCGGTAATTATTGATGCGGTCGCAATATTCGAAGCGCAGCCATAAGATTGAAATTTTATCTCTTTGATTATTTGAGATTTCTTATCAACTTTGAGATAGACCGAAAGCTGGTCGCCACAAGCCGGACTACCTTCGGTTGCCATTGCGTCTGGATTCTCAATCTTTCCAACATTATGTGGATTCTGAAAATGCTCAATCACCTTCTTTGTATATTTTATTGCCATTTTGTTCCTCTCTGTTTGCAGATATTGCTAAAATAATTTTAAATTTTGCATTTTTAATTTTCTCCAAATGGACTCCGTCTTCTTAATTCTTTTATCACTTTTTCCAGCACATTAACTGTTCGCAAAATCCCTTCCTTTGTGACAAATCTATCTAATGTGAAGCGAATCGAACTATGAGATTCTTCGTGAGTTCTGCCAGTTTGCATCAAAATATAATTTGGTTTTAATCCTTGAGAATAGCAAGCAGAGCCGGTCTCTACATAAATTTTCTCAAAATCCAGCATAAGCATTATTGCCTCACCTTCAACAAAAGAGAATGAAAAATTGAGATGCGTCGGGCTTCGCTCGCCTAAAGGCGGACCGTTTAATTTTACATCTAAAATTCTTTCAGAAATTGTATTGTGAAGCAAATTTTGCAGTTTGCGGAGTTTAGAGATCTGTTCTTCAAAATTTTCAAATGCAAGTTGAACCGCTTTTTGCATTCCGATAATTGCTGGAACATTTACAGAACCAGGTTTCAGGTGATGTAAGCGAGTAATTCCGTGCTGGATTGGCACAATTTTTGTTCCTTTTTTTAGAAACAATGCTCCGATTCCTTTTGGTCCATTAAATTTGTGAGCTGAAATCGAAAGGATATCGATACCAAACATTTTTACATCAATTGGGATTTTTGCAAATGCTTCGCAAGAATCGAGAAAAAGATAGATTTTATGATTTGCTTTTGCGAGAATATTTTTTATTTTTTCAATCTTCTGGATTGTTCCTAAAATATGATTTATATGAGTAAAAGCGACGAGAACTGTATCCTTTCTGATTGCGTTTTTCAACTCTTCTAAATTCAAATAACCATCACGATTTGCAGAGATATATGTCCCTTCATATCCTTCCTTTTCAAGCGCTTGAAAAATCGCCAAAACCGCCGGATGCGAGATGGTTGAAGTGATGAAATGTTTTCCCACATTTTTATTCGCACGCATTAATCCTTTGATTGCGATGTTGTTGGCATCTGTTCCGCCGGAAGTAAAAATAATTTCTTTTGGTTTAGCATTTAACACGTCGGCAATTGTTTTTTGTGAATCATCAATCGCTTCCGCAATTTCAGTTCCGATACTTGTGAATGCGCCTGGATACCAAAATTTTCCTTTAAGGTATGGAATCATCTCGTCAAGCACTTCTGGAGCCAATTTCGAGGTCTTGCAATTGTCCAGATATACTCCATTTTTTTTCATCTTTCGCTCCATAAATTTATGCTAATTATTTTTTGAATTGTCGGCAAAAATGAAATCGGCAAGAGTATGAGAATCAAGGAAAAAATTTATATGATTATCAAAGTCAGTCCAAAATTTTTTGAATGTGCAATCACCGAAAAGGTCGCATATTTTATCTTTTTTAATATTCACGCAATTGTGGATTCTGACCTCATTTTCAGCGATTTTGAATATTCTTTTCATCGTAATATTTTTCGGAATGTCTGCAAGAATATATCCACCATTTTTACCCAAAATCGATTTTACCAAACCAGCTTTTTTCAGCTTATGAAAAAGTTTTTCCAGATATTTTTTGGGAATGTGCTGGTTTTCAGCAATTTTAGAGATAGAAATTGGCGTTTCGGTTTTATCCGCGCCAAGTTCGCACATTGCTCGCAAAATATAGTCAGCATTAACAGAAATTTTCATAATAATTTTTCCAATCAAAATATTTTAACTAAAATATACCAATTTAGTAGGAGTTTGTCAAATAAAATATGATAGAAGTTAAAAATATTTCATTCGAATATGATGTAAGTCCCATTCTAAACGATATATCCATTAAAATTGAAAAGTGTGATTTTGTCGGAATAATCGGTCCAAATGGTGCTGGAAAATCTACTCTTTTGAAATGTTTGTCAGGATTTTTAGATGTAAAAAAAGGTGGAATTTTCATCTCTAATAAAGAGCTTGAAAAGTATAAAAAAATTGAGCTCGCAAAATTAATTTCAATCGTTGTTCAACAACCATATTTTGAATTTGATTTCAAAGTAAAAGATATTGTGTTGATGGGCAGATTTCCGTATCTCAAATTCTGGCAAAATTTCAGCAAAAATGATGAAATTGCAAGTGAAAAAACTTTAGAAGAATTAGAATTATCACATTTGTCAAACAGGCATCTTTCGGAATTAAGTGGCGGCGAATTCCAACTCGTTATGCTTGCTCGTGCATTGAATCAAAATACAGAAATTCTGTTGCTCGACGAACCAGCCACACATCTTGATATTCATCATCAGATTAGAATTTTTTCTACTTTGAAAGAGCTACATATTACGCAGAAAAAAACAATTTTGGCAATTTCACATAATATAAATCTTGCCGCAGAATTTTGCGATAAAATCTTGATTTTGTCCGAAGGAAAAGTCGCTGATTTTGATTCTGTAAAAAATGTTATTGTCGAAAACAAATTATCAAAAGTTTATCAAGTTCCAATAAAAATTACGCAAAATCCGTTCACGCAAAAACCAAATATCGTTTATGATTATGAAAAATAATAAAGATTTAAAGGAGAAAAAATGACTGTTACGAAAACCGAAATCAATATCAATAAAAAAATATTCTTTTTGCTATTCAACATTTTGCTATTATTAATTGCCAAAATTTGTGCTGCTGAAATTTCTGGAAGAATTATTTCTGAAAAAGATGGTTCGCCAATTTCATTTGCAAAAGTTTTATTCTTGCCAGAAAATACAATTATTCTCTCAGATGAAAATGGAAATTTTCGTATTGATAATCGGAATAAAAGTGGAACTCTTCAAATCTCAGCAATCGGATTTGAAACAAAAAAGATTGAGATAACTCCTAAAATAACAGATTTTCTCACCATCAAATTGAGCATAAAACCGATTGAAATTTCTGGAATAAATGTAAAAGGTGAGCAGATAAACTCGCTTACATTTTTCTCAAACAATGTTGAAATTATCGATGCAAAAAACAGTTTGGAAAAATCAATTCCCGATTTATTGCGCTCTCAATCTGGAATAGTCGTGCGTAGTTATTTGGGGAATTCTAAGTCAAATTTTGTTGATATTCGCGGATTTGGTGAAAGTGCCGCGACAAACATTCTTGTTTTAATTAATGGAAGACGAATCAACGAGGTCGATATGAGTGGAGTGGATTGGGCACAAATTCCGCTAAATAGCATCGAAAGAATTGAAATTATTAGTGGGTCAGGAGGTGTTTTTTTCGGCGACAATGCTGTTGGCGGAGTAATAAACATTCTCACAAAAACGGGGCGAGGGAAACCATTCGTTCACGCATCGTTTTCAAACGGCAGTTATAGCTTCACAAATTCCGAATGTGAAGCCAGCGGCAAGATAAATAATTTTGCATATTTGCTTCATGGAAATTATGAAGAAACTGAAGGTTATCGAAAAAATAGTTTCTTAAAATCATATAATTTTGGCGGAAAAATATCAAATCAAATTTCAGATTATTTGGATTTGACATTGAGCGCAAACTATCATAACGATGCATATGGAATGCCAGGAGCACTCTCGGCAGATTCAATTAAAGCAAATGGAAGAACAAGCACAAACAGTCCAGATGACAAAGCTAAGACAGAAGATTTCTTCGTAAAATTAGATGAAATTTATAACATCCAATTTGGCGGAAAAAATTACGGAATTCTCTCCACAAATTTGTCATATCGAAACAGAAAATCCGAAGCAGAATTCGTCTCAATTTCCTGGACAAGCAAGAATAATATCAAAACTTTATCCATTACGCCGAGATATACATTGTACAAAAATTTTTCTGGCAATCCAAAAATATCTCATTTGAATAATAAATTCATTTTAGGTGTGGACTATTTCGATGCAAAAGATGAAATTAGTTTTGATGGATTTGGAAAAGAACAAGTAGAAATCTCAAAAATATCTTCCGCGCTGTTTGCCAATAATAATCTATCCATTTCAAAAAATCTTGACCTGAATTGCGGATTGCGATATGAAAAAGCCAAATATATTTTTACGCAAACTCCCAACACAAAAAGAACTGAAGTTGATGAAATCATTGGAAATATCGGATTAAATTCGTCGTTGAAAAATTTTCATCCATTTGCAGAATTTTCTCAAAGTTTCAAATTTCCTGCTGTTGATGAGTTTTATTCCGTCTGGTCTGGACTAAACACAAATCTCGTTCCGCAAAAAGCCGAAGAAATTGAATTTGGCGCAAAACAATACTTTTATGATAATAATTTAATTCTAAAATGTAGTTTTTTTCTGATGAAAGTTGAAAATGAAATTTTTTATAATCCAACTACTTGGATGAATGAAAATTACGATAAAACCGAACATAATGGATTGGATTTTGAAATCAAGTTTGTACCTTCGCCGCGTTTTAACCTGTTTCTCAATCACACATATACAGATGCAAAATTCAGAGATGGACAATTTAATGGAAAGCAAATTCCTGGCGTTCCAAAGCACAAATCTGGATTTGGATTTTCTGTTAAACCACTTCACAATCTAACTTTTTCTATTTTTGGGAATCGAATTGGAGAACGGTATTTTATGGGAGATTTTGAAAATTTGGGTAAACTTTTGAAATCATATTTTGTTGTAGATGCAAAAATTGTTTTACAAAAATGGAATTTTTCTGCGATTTTCGGGATTGATAATTTGTTTAATGAAAAATATTCTGAATTTAGTGTGATTTATTATTCTGGTGACTCGGGGAATTTTTATCCCGCACCAGAAAGAAATTTCAGTTGGAAACTGGCATATAAATTTTAACCTTTTTGTGAAAAATATCTTTACATTTTTCCGTGCAAAAATCATTTTATTCATGTAAATCTGTGGCAAATAATTTTATGAAATACAAAGAATTTTTAGATGAAATTTTCGCGAAATCTGCTTCACGCAAAAAACTTGAACTTTGTAGAATTGAACAATTTTTGCATGCTGTCAAAAATCCTGAAAAAAAATTGAAAGGCATCCACATCGCTGGAACAAATGGAAAAGGTTCAACCGCTGCTGCCATCGAGTCCATTTTTGTTGCACATAATCTCAAAATTGGACTGAATACATCGCCACATTTGGTCAATTATCACGAAAGATTTCGGATAAATAAAGATGAAATTCGACATACAAAAATCAAAAATTTATATGAAAAATATCGTGATTTGCATACAAAATTCGATACAACTTATTTTGAAATTTCAACTTGCATTGCATTTCAGTTATTCGCTCAAAACAGAGTTGATTATGCGATAATGGAGGTCGGTCTTGGCGGAAGATTGGACGCTACAGTTCTTGTGAATTCAGCAATTTCCGTCATCACAAATATCAGTTATGATCACACAAAAACTCTCGGAAATACACTCTCTAAAATTGCAATTGAAAAGTGTGGAATTCTCAAACCCAACATTCCAATTGTGCTTGGCAAGATGCATCATTTGGCAAAGAAAACAATTCTCAACGAAGCATCAAAAAAATCCTGTCCATCTATTGATTTTCAAGAAAATGTGAAAATTTCAAATGTCAAATTATATGAAGATTTCGGAATTTATGACATTGAAATTCCAAAATTTAACATTCATTTCAAAAATGTAAAATGTAATCTGACCGGCAGACATCAAATTGATAATAGTGCACTTGCGATTTTAGTTGTCGCTTCTCTTTTTCAGAATGAGAATAGGAAATTGGACGAAGAAAAAATTAGGATTGGGTTGAATTCAATTATATGGAAAGGTCGATTACAAAAGATTTCCGAGAATCCGAAAATTATTATTGATGGCGCTCATAATCCGGCGGGAATAAAATCTTTGGTTTTTAATTTGAAAAGTATTTACAAATATCGAAAACTTGTTGCAGTAATCGGTATTTTGCGAGATAAAGATTTTTCTGTAATGATTAAGGAGCTCTCTCAGATTGTCGATTTTTTTGTGATTTGCAAATCAAAATCCAGCAGAGCAACGGAGACAAAGGAGTTGTCAAACGAGGTAAAAAAATATAAAATAGATTATATTTTGGAGAATGATATAAAATCGGCACTTGCGAAAGCCAAAGAGTTGGTGGAAGATGATGATTTAATTTGCGTTACTGGCTCGCTTTACACGATTGGTGAAGTGTTGAAGTTGGCTGGAGTGAGTTGTTAGGTGTTTTTTACTCTAAATTGTAATCACATTATCAGAATCCATCAATATAGAAATAATAGTTCTCATGTCGCTGACATAGTCTATTTTTATTTTATCTGTAAGTTTGTAATAATTAACGCAGGTTCTACAAGCAAGTATATCTATACCTGCTTTTGTGATTAGATTAATAGCATCAAAAACAGGGGATCCATTAGCAATAAGCTTAACACCTGAATGGTAAAAAATAATTCTTTCTGGTTTATTTTCTTCTATGCTGAGTTTTCTCAAAAATGACCCCATAAGCTTGCGGCTTAACTCATCATTGACTTCCCCCATAAATTCACTATTAATAATAATTGTTTTTTTCATTTTTTTCTCCTTTTATTTCTCCTGCCTAACATAAAGCTCACCCGCATGAGAAAACTACATCACTGACCAATCATAACAATCGCCACCGTTCGCCATACCTGAGACTGCTGCTTATGCAACCCAGCGTTTCTCATGTCCGGTGCAGCGCTGGGTTGGGCTTGGTTTTGCTAGTGCTCTCCTATCTGAACTTTGAGGGCTATAAGTGTCTGATTCACATCATTAATAAACGCGATGAGAGAACCAATCAACGACAGCATACAGCAAATGAAGAGTACAATAATAAGCAGTGCATCCTCAAGATTCAGCAGCACGGTAATAAAAAGTACGATGATGAGAATCGCAGCCAAAAGCAGACTAATAGAGGCAAGAATAATGGCTCGTCGAATTAATTTCGCCCTTTTTGACAAGATCCTCAACTGGGTGTGAATAGCTTCCCGGTTTTCACTTGGCACCTCGCGAAGTTCTCGCCACAGAAATCTCGAACGATCGACGACCCGACCGAGGCGATTCGTCATGCTGAGCAGAAGGAGGCCTACTCCCGAAATGAGAATCACCGGCCCGATGGCTATCTGAAGAACTGGAATGAATTCACTGACAGAAACGTTTGGCATAAATTTCCTTTGCAGCAGCATAATGAATGAACTCACCGGCGGACGGCGAATCTATTCTACTAACTTTTGTTATTTTACAAATCTTCATTTTTTGCTCAAATCACAAATTCACCGCACCAAGTTTAGCCGTCCGGTGCAGTGGGGGTTAGAGAGCAATATTTTTGAAACTATAAAACTCAAATTATACATTCATAACC
>JACNJR010000010.1 GCA_014382495.1 Candidatus Cloacimonadota bacterium
TGTTCATAATCGTTTGAAAGAAAATTCCGAAAATGAGAGAGATGCAATCACTAAAGTAGTTGAACGGCTCATCAAGGCGGGATTTACATCGATAGCGATTGACGCTTCCACTATTTTTGATGAAATCGGCGGCGATGCAGTTCTTGATTACTATTCAAAATTCGGAACGGATAAAGAAAAACTTGTTGTGAAATTAGAAGAAAGTTTTACACTTCCATTAGAATTTGGAGTGGAATTTCTAAAGCTGAATCCCGAAACTGAACAGAATAAATTTTCTAAAATGAAAGAAAAAATTGCCTTAGATATGAAAATTCGCGGAAGAACAAAATCTGAAATTGATGCACGAATAAATGAACTTCAAGCATCTTTTGGAGTTTTGACAAAAGAGGCAAATAAAAATGGTTTTACTCCGAATTCTTTAATTTCTGTTTATGAAAAAATTATGAAAAATGTGGCGCAGGCAACTATTGCTGGAAAAATCTCTGACGAAATTCTAAATACAATGAGCAAAAACCAAAAACTGATGTTACTGCCAAAAAGCAATGCCGAAGAGACCGCATATCAGTTAACTCAGATAGATTCTTTGGTGCGAAAATTTCATCCGAAACTTGATGTCTATTTTGGTAAGGAGATTGAAGTCGGGCATGTTGATAAGAAAGTTCCTAATCCGCGTCGTGGTGGTAAGATGGAAGCAAAAATGACTCATCCAATTGCAGTCGATGTGATGTCCAAATTTATCACTTCGCAAGGATTGACTTTCGATTTGATTGCGACAAATAATGGCTCGGGACACGGAACTGATTTTGATAAAAAAACGCTAACGCCTGTTTCTCAGGTTGGAAAGATAAGTCCATTTTTGACAATAGAGCTTCAACAAATTGCAGAAAAATATAACGCATCTATCGCTCAACACGGAACTTCTGGAAGCGATATGGACGAACTCGCAGAACTCTCTAAAGCTGGTGTGATAAAATTCAACATCGCCACAAATTATCAGCAAATTATCTTAAATGTTCTCTCAAATTTAGATGATGGTAACAACGGATTTTATCTGCTTGAAAAATGTAAAAATGATGCAGATGCTTTGATAAACGGTCTTCACAAAAACACAAGAACTAAAATGAAGGACTTTGCTTCCAAAATTTTGGAGAATAAAAAAGTTGCAGAATTCAAAGATGATGATTCGCTTTTTATGCAATTTTTGAAAATTGCGTATCATTGGGGTTTGAAAAAAGGTAAGATAAATGAAACTTCAACAAAAGAGGATATTGCAACTGTTTTCGCAAAAGAGTTCAAACGAAGTTTTAATAAAATGGATGAAAAATTGCATTGGAATCAGAAAAATTATTTCTATAATTCAGAACTGAAAAAACTTGCGCTTTTTTATCGAAGCAATTTCACCCTTTTTCTCAAAGACGATTACGGAAATGTTTATACTCACGGTTGGCTTCCTGTTGATAAAAAAAATGGCAAAATTCACTTTGAATATAAAAATGAAATTTATGAAGGAAAAAATATCTGGAAAGGGCTTGAAAAAATTCAGAATGATATAAGAGATTTGAGTAAACCACTTTCAGCATTGCACGAAGCACTCAGTTTGGTAAATTCTTGGTATGCTGATAAGAGCACAAAAATCAAACCAAATCATATTGGAAATTATGTGAAAAATGTTGGGTTGGAAAAAATTTATAAAAATCTCGGCGTTAGATGTTGGTTCACCTGCCATAATCCTCTCAACAAACTTCAAAAAGAGGGATTGAGTTTCAAATCGCAAGATGGCAATTATCTACACTTTTCCGTTGATAAAGGAATGAGCTGGAAAGTTTTCAAAGATTTGGGCGGTTACACAATTGTTAATAAAAATGGTATAAGATTGCGTGGATTTTCTGATTTGAATTTCAATAAAATAATTGATAATCCGCCAATATTTAAACTTGCGAAAAATGAACACGGAAAATTCATCATCAAAGATAAATGGGAAAATGAGAGTTTGAAAAAAGATGATTTTCTGAAAATTATGAAAAAACAATTAGAGGAAGAACTTGCAAAATTATGACAAGCAAAAAACATAAAGGTGCTATCGGAATTTTAACAGGCGGCGGAGATGTGCCTGGTCTGAATCCTGCTATTCGTGCAATTACTATAAGGGCAATTAGTGAAGGATATACAGTTATTGGAATTCGGCGCGGCTGGGCTGGTCTTATTGAGATGGTTCGTGACAAAGATGCTGACAATAGCTTATATTATGAAATTCTCACTAAAGAGAAAGTGAATAAAATTGGTAGAACTGGCGGAACTTTTCTGCATTCTTCAAGAACTCGTCCGAGCAATGTTCATCAAATAAATCTTCCTGAACATCTGCGAAAAAAATACAACGATGAGACAAATGACCTAACTTCAGAAGTTCTGAAGAATCTCGATTTCCTCGGAATTGATTATCTCATTCCAATCGGCGGAGATGATACGCTTAGCTACGCAGTTCGTCTGCATAAAGAAGGAATCAAAACAATTGCAATTCCCAAAACGATGGATAACGATGTGCCGGGCACAGATTATTGCATCGGCTTCAGCACCTGCGTAACCAGAACTATAATGATGATAAATAGCTTGAGAACGAATGCGGGCTCTCACGAAAGATTTTTAGTTGTTGAAGTTTTCGGGCGCTATGCTGGTTTTACTGCACTTTTACCGACAATGGCAGGCGCCGCAAATCGGTGTGTGATTCCTGAATATAAATTTAATATCGAAAATTTGTGCGATCTTTTGGTTAAAGATAGATTCACAAATCCGAGCCGATACTCAATCGTGTTGGTCTCTGAAGGCGCGATGTTCAAAGGTGCAGAAATGGTCTTCAAAAATGACGAAAAAGACGCTTATGGACATAAAAAATTAGGAGGAATTGGAGAACTCGTATCCAATAAATTGAAGGAGATTTCACCAAAATATAATAATGGTAAAGGGATAAATGTCATCTACCAAAAATTGGGATATCTGGTTAGAGGCGGCGCTCCAGACGCAATTGATTGCATCGTTCCGATGGCGTATGGAAATCTAGCTTTCGACCTGATTCTCAATGGTATTCACGGTCGGCTTGTTATTCTGAAAAATGGGAGATATGATAATGCTCCAATTGAGGTCGTTACGAGCTACAAAAAAATTGTTGCGGTGAAAGAATATTACAATACAAAGCGATTGCGTCCATTTTACAAAAGTTTTGAATTCAAGCCATTATTTATGATGGCAAGCGATTGAAAGGCAATTAATAGTTAATAATTAATAGTGAAAAAATTAAAGAAGAAACTCTGTGTTCTCTCCGCCAAAGGCGGATCTGCCTCTGGCATGATGTGTTCTCTGTGGCAAAAAAATAAAAAAGGAGAAATATGAAATTATTTATTGATACAGCAAATCTTGAAGAGATAAAAAGAGCAAATTCTTATGGGATTCTGGATGGTGTGACGACAAATCCAACACTTCTTTCAAGAGAAAAAAATGAACCGATGTCACAACTGAAAAAAATCTGCGAAATTGTTGATGGGCCTGTAAGTGCAGAAGTAATCGCACTCGACGCTGAAGGAATGATAAAAGAAGCAAAAGAACGAGCAAAAATCGCTTCAAATATTGTAATAAAAATTCCTTGCACAGTTGATGGGCTAAAAGCCACAAAAGAATTGAAATCTCTAAATATCAAAACAAATCTTACGCTCTGCTTTTCGCCATCGCAAGCACTTTTGGTTGCAAAAGCGGGTGCAACTTATGTTTCACCATTTGTTGGCCGATTGGATGACATCTCAACAGAAGGTATGAATTTGGTTGATGACATCAAGTTGATTTATGAAAATTATGGAATTCCGACGCAGATAATCGTTGCATCAATTCGTCACCCATTGCATTTTGTGGAATCAGCACGAATCGGTGCGGATATCGCAACCGTGCCATTTGCTGTCATAGAAAAACTTATGAAACATCCATTGACTGACATCGGAATTGAGAAATTTTTGGATGATTGGAAAAAATTGAAAGGCAATTTGCAGAAAAAATGAAGATCAGATTTATTGACATAACAACAGGTGCGGTGCAAGCACGCGCTGTCGTAGAGATTGCTTCAGATATTTTTATCAATGAGATTACCATTTTGAAAAGGGGAAATGAAATCGAAGTTGAACTTCCGCAAAAATCATTTAAAGGGAAAGATGGCAGGATTCATACTTTAGATATTATCACTTTTTCAGATGAAAACAGAGAAAATTTCTGGAAACTTGAAATTAAGAATGAATATTTAAAGTGGCGAAAGAAAAATCCTAAAGTTCTTGTTTATGAAAAAAAATAAAAAAATTAAATCAGGAGAATAAAATGGCTAAAATATTAATTAGCGACCCAGTTTCTCAAAAGTGTATTGAGATGCTTGAAAATGCAGGACACGAATTGGTTTTCAAAACCGATAAAAAAACACCAGAACAACTTGCTGAAATAATTAAAGGATTCGATACGGTTGTCGTTCGAAGTGCAACAAAAGTAAGAAAAGTTGCAATCGATGCTGCTGATAATCTCAAACTAATTGTTCGCGGTGGAGTTGGGCTGGACAACATTGATTGCGATTATGCAAAATCAAAAGGGATAAAAGTTTCAAATACGCCGACTGCTTCATCTCAATCTGTTGCAGAACTTGCTCTTGCTCATATGCTCGCTCTATATCGCTTTCTTCCAAATTCCAATATCACAATGCGAAATGGCGAGTGGAATAAAAAAAAGTATAAAGGAAACGAAGTCGCCGGCAAAACGCTCGGGATTATCGGATTCGGAAATATTGGAAAATCGCTTGCAACAAAAGCAATTGCACTCGGAATGAAAGTTGTCGCATACGATCCATTCGTGAATAAAACCGACTTGAATGTAGAATTGGTAAATTTAGAAAAATTGTTTGAAACTTCAGAAATCATCTCGTTACATATTCCACATACTGATGAGACACATTACATCATTGACCAAAATGCAATTGCAAAGATGAAAGATGGCGTTATGATAATCAATTGTGCCCGCGGTGGAGTTGTTGACGAAAATGCATTTCTTGCCGGTCTGAATTCTGGCAAAATTGCTTATGCAGGCATAGATTCTTATGAAGAGGAGCCTACACAAAATATGGAACTTGTCAATCATCCGAATGTCTCTGCAACTCCGCATATTGGCGCTGCAACGAAAGAAGCACAAGCAAGAGTTGGCGTGGAAGTCGCTGATATTATTATCGATTTCTTTAAATAATCTTCGGAAGAATTGCCACAGATTTTTCAACATTTTTGGTGACAATAAAAGTTAGATACAAAAATAATAAGTTAGTTTTTTGTTCCTACCGGATGGCGGACAATCTGTGAATGTTCGTAACTAAAAAATGACAAATGAAAATTAGTGATAAAATTTTTGAGTCCAAAATTCTTGAAGAATCTTACAAAAAAATTTTAGAAATCGCCAAACTAATCAAAATTTCTGGCGGAAAAACATTAATTGTAGGCGGTTTTATTCGCGATATTTTATTCAAACAAACTCCAAAAGATTTTGATATTGAAGTTTATGGTTTGAGTGCAAAAAATCTCGAAGAAATCCTGAAGAAATTTGGAAAGGTCTACGATGTTGGGAAAACTTTTGGCGTGCTAAAAATCTCTCTTCCAAATGATATTGAAATTGATATTTCCCTTCCGCGAAAGGATTCAAAAATGGGCAAGGGACATCGCGGATTTAATGTTGAAACTTATCCAGATTTGAATGTAAAAGAAGCAGCAAGCAGAAGAGATTTTACCATAAATTCAATCGCCTGGAATCCGCTGACTGAGCAAATTTATGATCCATTCAACGGCCTAAAAGACCTGAAATCAAAAATTTTACGAGTTACAAATTCTGAAAAATTTGGAGAAGATCCGCTGAGAGCAATCCGCGCACTGCAATTTGTCGCTCGCTTTGAATTGAAAATCGAAACAAGAACAAAAAAGATTATCAGAAATATGATTCCGCAATTGAAAGAACTTCCGAAAGAGCGATTTTTGGAGGAGTGGAAAAAACTTTTTTTGAGAGCACGAAAACCATCGTTAGGACTTATCGCAGGAATGGAATTGGGAATTTTTGCAGAACTTTATCCAGAATTTTCCCTTCTTCCAAAAACTCAACAAGACTCAGAATGGCATCCAGAAGGCGATGTTTGGACGCATACTTTGATTTGCATAGATGCCTCAGCAAATATTATTAGAAGAGAAAAATTGGATTCAAAAATAGGTTTCGTAATTATGCTTAGCGTTTTCTGCCACGATTTCGGAAAGTCATTTGTGACTGAAAAAAAGGAGAACAGAATCGTTTCACCAAATCATCAAAGCGCAGGGATAAAACCTACCAAAAAATTTCTGAACTCGATTGGCACAGACAATTTCACGAAAGACAAAGTTCTGCGATTAGTCGAAAATCACCTCTCGCCATTTACACTGTATAAAAGCGAATTTAAAAAAGGTGAAAAAATAACCGATGGCGCAATTAGAAGATTGGCAAACAGATTGCATCCAGCGACAATTTCGGAATTAGTACTTGTTGCCGAAGCGGATTATCTCGGTAAAGGAACTCGACGAAAAGTAGATTATACTTTCAAATCTGGAAGATGGTTGTTGAACCGCGCCGCTTCGCTTCGGGTGAAAAAAAATAAACCGGAAGATATCGTAAAAGGAAAAGATTTGCTAGCTCTTGGATTTGAGGCAAGCAGAAAATTCGGAATAATTATTGAACTTGCTAATTATCTACGCGACGAAAAAAAATTCACCAAAAATCAAATTATTGACGTAATAAAAAACTTAAAAAATTGTGACGATGTAGTAGAAAAATTGGGATTTATTAAAAATGAAAACAGCTAAATTATTGTCTTTTCTGTCTTCACATCAAAGAAATGAGCTCTCTTTAAGTCAAAAATAATATCAATTTCACTCCCCATTTTTGGCTCTTCTTTTGGCTCAATTCTTCCGGTAAATTTATTTTCACCCGCAAATAAATTTATAATAAATTCTGAACCAAGCGGCTCGACAACTTCGACAGTTGCTTTAATTTCTGCTGGAATTTCTGCGAGTGTAGAATATGGTTTATGATAAACATCTTCCGGGCGAACTCCCATAATTACGCTATCTCCATCAAAATTGGAAAGATGTTTTTTGAATTTGTTTGGAATTTCAACCGAAAAACCAGACGTCTCAAAAAGAAGTTTCTTTCCGTCATTTTTTAATTTACCATCGAAGAAATTAATTGCAGGACTGCCGATAAATCCTGCTACAAATTTATTGTTTGGATGATTGTAGATATTTATCGGAGAATCGATTTGATACACAATTCCATCTTTCATCACAACAATTTTATTCCCCATCGTCATCGCCTCAACCTGATCGTGCGTAACATAGATAATCGTGGTTTCCAACTTTTTATGAAGTTTGATAATTTCGGCACGCATCTGAACTCTCAACTTCGCATCGAGATTTGATAATGGCTCATCGAAGAGAAAAACTTTTGGATTTCTTACGATTGCTCTTCCGAGTGCAACTCGTTGCCGCTGCCCACCAGAAAGTTGCTTCGGTTTTCTCTTCAAAAGCTCGTTTATTCCCAAAAGATTCGCAGCAGATTTAACATTTTTATCGATTTCATTTTTAGGCATTTTCCGCAATTTCAAGGCAAAAGCCATATTCTGATAAACAGTCATATGCGGATACAGCGCATAATTTTGGAAGACCATTGCAATGTCTCTGTCCTTCGGAAGCACATCATTCACAATTTTGTCTGAGATTGAAATAGTGCCTTTTGTGATATCTTCCAAACCAGCAATCATCCGAAGTGTCGTGGTTTTGCCGCATCCAGAAGGTCCAACAAGAACTACAAATTCTTTGTCTTCGGCAATAATATTTACATCTTTTACAGCCTGAACCGAACCATCAAAAATTTTAGAAATATCTTTCAAAACCACTTTTGCCATAATTTTTTTCTATTCTTTTTCGCGCTCAATATTCTTCTCAATTTTTTCCAATATTTCATCCGAACCCGAAATTGATTGGAGCATATATTCAGCAGATTCGTGAAGTTCGCCTGCGGGAAATGCCAAAACTTTTTCAAACATCTCCTTTGCCTTTTTCGTGTTATTCAGATTTTCAGAATAGATAAATCCCGCCATAAAAGCAGCATTGTAATCATCTTTTCCATTTTTGTAATATTCAATTATCTGGTCATAATATCTTGCAGCTGCATGAAATTTTTGTTTTGAGTACGAATCCTCAGCAAGTTGTTTGAGAGAATCTAAAGGAAGGATTTTCAGTAATCTTTCTGGATATAATTTTAGATTATGTTTTGTTGTAATCTCATCTTTTAACACTTCAAATCGCTCTTTTTGTTTCTCTTTTGAAAGGAATGATTCAATTTGCGGAGCGACTTTTTCAAATTCTTGATTTGAAAATTTCTTCTCTTTCTCATTTTCATAAAATTCTTTTATTTCTTCATCCAAAACTGAAACGCTATCAATAACCATAAGTTTATAATATTCGCGCAACGCTCCATATTTTTTCAATCTGAAAAGTTTTTCTTCTAATTCGAGAAGTTTGTCATAATCCTTTTGAATCGCATCATAATACGCCGAATTGTTCTTCATTTTTTGAGTTAGAAATTCTTTTCGCGCTGCAAATGCGGACAATGTTTGTTTTTGTCGTTCGGGAAGTTTTTTGATTTCATCAGCAAAATCTTTTACGGTGAAATTTATCTCTTCGATAGAACTTTTAATCAGCTGAATATTTGCTTCGGTTTCGGAAGTATCTGCTTTTTCGAAGTCGATATTTTCCAGAGCAGTTGTATCCAAAAAGACCTCATATTTCTCCAACAATTCCAAACTTAGTTGCTCCATAAGTTCTATCTCTTTTTGAGCTTTATAATTTTTTTCGACGCTGGCTTTTATCTTTTCAAAAGGTTTATCTGACGGAAAAATTTCTCCATTTTCTTCGTAAAATTTTTTCAGAAGTGTATCTGTCACAGAAATTTTTTCTTTAACTTCCTTTTGAAGATATTCCTGCAGAACAATCGTCATTTTTTGTTCTTCGTAAAAATCTTTCACATCAGCGTTTTGGTCAGTTCCCATCTCAATTGCCTCAAGATAAAAAACATCTTCAATAGCATAATCTTCCAAATATTTTTGTTTCTGTTCAATGCTAAATCCATTTTGGGGTCGATAAAATACCGGCATAGATTTCAATGCCAATTCCAATCTTTTTTCCAAATTATTTTCTGTGATCTTTCCTTCGTTCCATTCGGCAAGAATTTGTGATTTGTCAGCTTTTTGTGTCTTGCATCCGACAAGCAAAACCATCACAAAAATTACCCAAAAGATTTTCGTGCAATTCTTTTTACTAAGCATACTATAAACTCCTTTTTTATTTGGGTTGCAAATAATTTTACTATGAATTTTGATGTCAAGAAAGATGAGAAATTTATTTCATTTTATGAAATTTTTGTGCCATAATCTAATTTTGTTGACAAAAATAATTGGCATTTTTTGAATGTTCCCGCGCGATAAAAGTGCGCAAAAAAATTATTATGAAATTATTTTTTCGAATTCTTGGATATTTAAAAAGAGTTTGGCCAAATGTAGTTTTGGGCATTATTCTTTTGGTGATTTATGCTGCATTCAGCGGCATTTCACTCGGGATTGTTTATCCCGTTGTCGATAAAATATTTGTCAAACAATCTGTCGAAGAATGGAAAATTGCCGAGCAGAAAATTGCATCCGGCACACAAAATAATATCTTTGATGAGACGAAAAAATTACTCAAAAATTCTACAAATTCGGTAAAAAATAATTGGAACGAAAAGAATCGAATTCAAAAAATCAAAAGTGATTTGGCTTTATTTCTAAAAGAATTTTTTAACCAAAATTCAAAAAAAGCAATTCTGAAAATACTTCTTATTTTTGGATTTTTCCTCTTTTTCATAAAAGGATTGTCCGGATATTTGCAGAAAATTATCTTTCGCCAAATGGAAGAAAAAATGATAATGTGGATTCGAAATGACTTTTACAGAGCAGTTTTGCGGAAACCATTAGAATTTTTTCATAATCATAAAGTCGGTGCCCTGATTTCGCGAGCAACGAACGATGTAAAAATGATAAAAGTTATGACTCTTACTTCTGCGACAATTCTCGTGAGAAATTTTCTTCTGATTTCTGCATACACTTTGGTGATGGTCAGCGTAAGTTTGAAACTTTCCTTAATTACATTATTGGTCATCATTCCGATATCGTTAGTAATTAGCATTATCGCGAGAAAAATGAAAAAAACAAGTCATCAAGTTCAAGAACGATTTGCGAACATTACTTCAATTTTACAAGAAGCAATTCTGAATATTCGAATTGTACTCGCTTTCGCAATGAAAAATTACGAGAAAGCAAAGTTTCACAAAGAGAATAGAAAGTATTATAAAAAATCTGTGGAAATGCTACGAACTGGTGCTATTGCTAAACCTTTTACAGAATTTATGAGCGTCATTATCACACTTGGGCTTGTTGGATATGGTGGATATTTGGTATTAAATCCATACAATCCGATGACCGCTGGAAAATTTTTTCTATTCTTGGCTGGATTGCTTTCGACTATGCATCCGATAAAAGAACTTGCTGGCATCTATACAAATATAAATAAAGGACTTGCAGCGGCAGAAAGAGTTTTCGGCGTGATAGATGAACCTGTCTCAATCAAAGACAAAAAGGATGCAAAATCTATAGAAAAATTAACAACTAATATCGTTTTTGACCATCTTGATTTCAAATATCAAACTTCTGATATCGTTTTGAAAGAGATAAATTTTACCGTGAATCAAGGCGATGCCATCGCATTTGTTGGACCGAGCGGCGGCGGAAAATCTACTTTAATGGACTTGCTTATCCGTTTTTATGACCCAACTGATGGCAAAATTACAATTGATGGAATTGACATCAGAGATTACAAAATTGACGATTTGCGAAATCTGATGGGAGTCGTCACGCAGGATGTGGTTCTTTTCGATGATACGATTTCTCGCAATATCGCTTACGGTTGTCTCGATGCGAAAATGGAAAACATTGTCGAAGCTGCGAAAGCGGCAAATGCACACACATTTATCAACGAACTTGAAAATGGATACAATACAGTGATTGGCGAACGAGGTGTAAAACTTTCTGGCGGGCAACGGCAGAGATTGGCGATTGCGAGAGCAATTCTAAAAAATCCGCAAATCCTGATATTTGATGAGGCAACATCATCTCTTGATAGCGAATCCGAACTGCTCGTCCAAGAGGCAATTAACAGATTGATGAAGAACCGAACCACATTTGTTATCGCTCATCGGCTTTCAACTATACGGAATTGTGAGCGAATAATTGTCATCGAAAAAGGAAAAATCGTCGAGCAAGGAACTCACGAAAAACTTCTCGAAAATGACGGTTTATACAAACGATTGCACGATATCCAATTTAAAGATATGACCGAGACAGAGAACGGCGTTCAATCATAAAACCGAACGGAAATTTCGTCAATTCCTTCATTCTCCTTCAATACTTTCTCAAAGCCAATCGTAACGACAAATCCCGTAGTGTGATTTTTTTTCAATTTAGAAATTATCATTTTTGAGCCGAGTTCAAGATTTCCGGAATAAAGACGCACAATCACTTTTCTTTTTATAAAGAAATCTGCTTTGTTTTCAATCTCAAAATAGATTTGGGCAAATGTAGAACTTTCTGTTTCAATTTCAATATTTTTCACTTCCAAAAATTCATTTCGCTGTTTGTGACAATGGTTTGTGAGCATCAGACCGAATATCGAAGCAAGAATAAGCAGAATCCAGATAGTTTTCGGGATTTTTAATTTTTGAGAATTTTGTTCTTGTGACCTTTTTATTTTAAACATAGATACAAAAAAAATATTTTTTACAATTTTATCAAGTTTTTTATAAAAATATTTGACAGGTTTTTTGATGGTTGAAACTTATTTAATATGAAAAATGTAATAGAAATCTGGTTAGAAGAAATTTATAGAAAAAATAAACACAATTGCATTTATAATACCAAATTAGCAGATTATGTGTCATTGCATTTAGGCAGTAGTTATACGCAATTCAAAAAACATTTTTCTAACGAAAAATAAGGAATGATAGACTTTTAAAGGGGAATAATATTATATTTTCTCCATTTCATTCCGAAAACCTTTTATTTAAAAAGAAAAAACTTATAAATGATAATAACTTTTAATATTTAATGAGGAATACTATGAGCAAACAACCAAAACCTGATTCAAAAAAATACAGTGATTTAATATCTGAAATCCAAAAAGGTCAGATAAAAGTCCCAAAATTTCAGAGAAATTTTGTGTGGAGTTTAGATAAAACTGCAAAATTACTTGATAGTATCTTGAAAGGTTATCCGATTGGTACATTTATCTTATGGGAAACAAACGAAAGATTAAATGATATTAAAAATATTGGAAATCTTAATCTTCCTCCAGTTCCTGATGATATTAAAATTCAATATGTTTTAGATGGTCAACAAAGAATTACTTCGCTATTTGCTGCTTATCTCGGTGCAAAAATTCAAAAAGAAGGAGAAAAAAAAATTACAGACTATTTTGAGATTTATGTAGATTTAGGTGGGGATGTTGAAAATAATGACGATCAAATTGTTGTTTCAGAAAAACCAGAAACTCAAAGTATTACTCTTCATAAATTATTGAATGCAAAATATAGTGAATTAAAAGAAATTTATTCAAATGAAGAAATTGATAAAATACAGGAATACAAAGAAACTTTTATAACTTATGATTTTTCAACAATTGTTCTTTGCAAAGAGGACATTGATTCTGCAATTGAAGTATTTACAAGAATAAATACTGGAGGACAGACACTTACACTTTTTGAAATTATGTCTGCCAAAACTTATGATGAAGAACAAAGTTTTGATATGGCGGAAAAATTTAAAATATTAATAACAGGAAAAAACAGCAAGGATGAAATAGTGGAAAATAAACCATTAACTGCTATTGGGTATGACACTATTTCAAGTTCTGTAATTCTTAGTATCTTGGGTCTGATTTTAAGCAAAAATAAAGAATGCAAAAGAAAAGTAATTTTGCAATTAGACAAACAAAAAATAATTAATATTTGGGATGATGTAATTTCTGCACTAAAAGAAAGCATTGATTATTTCCGCTCAGTTTATCGCATTCCTGTTTCTGCTATTTTGCCTTACGATTCTTTATTAGTTCCTTTTGCATACTTTTTTTATTTTCAAAAAGAAAAACCAAAAGGAGAACAGCTAAAATATTTAGAAGAATTTTTTTGGAGAATGTCTTTATCTTTTAGATATTCTAGTTCACCAGAATCTAGCCTTGCTCAAGATATTAGAAGAATTAATAAAATTTTAAAAAATGAAAGACCTAATTACGATAATATAAAGACAAACCTTAATTCACCAAAAGATTTAATCATTCAGCCATTCACTGTTAGTAATAGTTTTTGTAAAGCTATTATTTGTTTGTTAGCATATCACGAACCAAAAGATTTTCAAGATAATGGAAAAGTTATCTTGGATAATTCTTGGCTACAACAAGCAAATAGTAAAAATTATCATCATTTTTTCCCAAAAGCATATTTAAAGAAAAATAATATCGCCAATGAAAATAGCCTTGTAAATATTACTTTAGTTGGTGCAGATTTAAACAAAAGAAAAATTAGGGCAAAATCCCCCTCAATTTATGTTCAAGAATTTTTAGATGAAAATGATGATTTACCAATATCATTAAAATCACATCTAATTATTGACTTAGACGACTTTGGAGTCATGAATGACGATTATTTAGTATTTTTAGAAAAAAGAGCTAATTCAATTTATAAAGAATTAAAAAATAGAATTGAGCTAAGGCATAAAGAAGATAAAAAGCAAGTTGAAATTAAGGAAATTATTTTAAGTGGAGAAAATGAAAAAGTTGAAATGAAATCCACTCTGCGGTTTGATCTCCGTGAAAATAACATCAATAAAAAATTGGAATATGTTGTCGTTAAAACAATCTCTGCTTTTCTAAATACTGATGGCGGAACTTTAATAATTGGCGTAGATGATGACGGAAATGTTTTAGGTCTTGAGAAAGACTTTAAAACTTTAGCCAAACAAGATGTAGATGGATTAGAATTACATTTCAGACAAATTATTAAAAAGTATTTAGGAGAAAATTTTGAAAAATACATAAAGATTACATTTCCCGAAGTAGAGGATAAACAAATCTGTGTTGTTAAAATTCTAAAAAGTAGTAAACCTGTTTTTATAAAGTATGAAAGTTTTGAACAATTTTATATCCGGAATGGAAATGCATCTATCCCATTAAGTAGGCAAGAACAGAGTGAATATGAGAAGTTGCATTGGAATTTATAATAAGGAGTTTTCCTTTTTCCAATTCACCCCTAACCCCTCTTGGAAAAAGAAAAAAGACAAAACTTATATAATGATAATAACTTTTAACTTATAAATGGCGGTTAATATGAATAATACAAAACTAAAACAACTTATACTCAAAGTCTTAAAATCTGATGAAAGACTTTGGAATTCACCCTGTGGAGTAGAAAATACTCAACGGGGTAAAGATAAAACAGAGTTAAACCAAACTCTTCTTTTGGATTTGGTAGAAAATATTGATGAAAAAGTCATTAATTTACTACTCCAAGAAAAAGATTTGAGAGAAAAGTTTTTTGCGAAGATAAATAAAAAGTTCCCCTCTGATAGAGGGGTGGCATCGCGAAGCGATGACGGGGTGTTTGTTTTCAAGACAAACGACTTTCGTTTTTTTATGGAAGAAAATAAAGTAGACAATTCTTACACTCAATACAAAAACAGAATTGGTCTTACTGATAGCAAAAGGTTTCTCAAAGACACAAACGATGTTGTTTTAGATTTTCCATATAAAGATTGCGTTTTGGAAGGTGGTCAAAGCACCGAAGAAGGCAAAGATAACTATTTTGATTGGCAAGATACTACATACAAAGACAAGTTAGATGAACATGGTAAAAAAATTAAAACCGGTAGAAGAAATGTGAAGGTTGTAGATGAAGAAGGTCATTACGAGCAAATAACTACCAAAAGAAAAGAGATATTCTTCAATTCTGTTTTGGCTCACAATGAGATAGATAGACTTTTTGACCATAAAGCACTCACAAACTGGAAAAGATTTACCAAAGACGGAGAAATTCCCCTCTTTGAGGGGTGCCCGCAGGGCGGGGTGGAAACAAAAGACACAAGACCAGAATGGCAAAAAAGATCACTTTTTCAGTTTTGGAATTTACCAAAGAATAAAAAACTAAATCAAAGAGCAAAAGAGCTTAGAAAGCAAGGTATTTTATCAGAAGTTTTATTTTGGAAATCTTTTAAAGAGAAAGAGAAAATCAAAGGATATGATATTGATAGGCAAGTAATTATTGGTAATTTTATTGTTGATTTTTTTATTGCAGAATTAGGTTTAGTAATAGAGATTGACGGAAGTAGCCATGACGATAAACAAGAATATGACAAAGAAAGACAAGCATTTTTGGAAGGATTAAATTTACAAGTTGTAAGATATTCAGACATTAAAGTTAAAAAAAATATAAATGGTGTTTATGAAGATTTGTTAAAGAATATAGAGGTTAGAGAGAAAGAATTATCCACCTCCCCCGCTAAAGCGGGTACTCTTCAAGAGGAGAATAAATCCACCCCGTCAAATTCTACGAATTTGCCACCCCTCAAGAGGGGAATTGACGGAACAATAAAAGAAAATTTGATAATCAAAGGAAATAATTTATTGGCTTTACACTCTCTTAAAAAGCAATTTGCAGGAAAAGTAAAACTGATTTATATTGATCCGCCGTATAATACTGGAAATGATGGATTTAAATATAATGA
>JACNJR010000028.1 GCA_014382495.1 Candidatus Cloacimonadota bacterium
GCAAGCAAAGAAAACAGTGTGGCTCCAAGCGGAACATTAACATTTTCAAAAATCCACATAAATGGTGTACCAACTTTGATTCCCCAAATAAATCCGAATGCAGTAGTTATGACTAATCCGCAAATTGTCACTAAACTGTAGCCCCAGTTATGAGCTTTACGTTTTATCTTATTTGTGTGAACCATAAGCAAACTTCCAATACCCAAAATAATCGCAAATGGTCCGATAACTTTTATCCACGGCATATACCAATCATAATAGAAATTTTGCGAAATTTTCGCTGGAATGAATACATGGGCCACAAATAAAAATCCTAAAATAATTACAATCAATAATGGAACTGTCTTTTTCATAATTTAACTCCTTTTTATTTAGTTGGAAACCAATTCATAAAAAATGTTAGGTGAACAGTCGAGAGCAATGTTCCGACGACGACTGAAATCACAATTAGAAGTTTGACATAATCTTGAGCTTTCAAAGTTCCGAGTATCAATGGCTGTTTGGATAGATATGCGCTGGCGGCATAAAGTTCTTCACCAATCAATGTATAATCGCAAGTTGTAATAAAGAATGGAAGCTGATTGACCGCATCAGTTCCAGCAATTTGAATGGCACCTGTCATAGTTCCTGTTTCTGTCATAAGCAGAGATTCTGCCCAGAACATTCCCATATAGAAATTTGTTGCGGTCTTTTCTCGCATCATAATTCCATTCACACCCGCGACAAAAGCAAATTGAGCAGTTGAAATAAAGAAGACACTATTTTTATCATAAGAATCGGGACGACCGGCTTCATAATGAGCTTCTTTTACAATTTCTTGAGCAATTGGCAAAACGATATAATCGCGAATTGGTACGAGAATTTTTGTGTCATATTCAGCGGCTTTTTTGGCAACTTTACTTAAAATTGCCAATCCGGCCAATGTTGCTACATCACGAATTCCACTCAATCCTGGAACAAACAAAATTGGCTTGCCCATTTCTGTTGCACGACCCAATGCATTGTCTATCTCTTCAATTCCAGCGATTGGACGGATATACAATTTCTTTCCAGTTCGTGCTGCTTTAATCATAAAAAATACAAGAGTGCCGAAAATTAAAACAGCAATCAGAGTTATAATTTCATCTTTGTTAAACCAGTTTGATATTGGAAAAAAATATTGTTCGCCATTTTTTGCAATAATTTCTGCATCAACAAAATGTCCTTTGCCGTCTGTTTTTCTGATGAAATATTTGAAACTTCTAATATTTTTTGCACGATGTTTTTCTAGAATTTTCATTCTCGCTTTGTCAGATTTTTGCTCATTTGCGGTTTGAAGAATTGGAGGAATTTCTGAAATCATTTTTGTATAATTTTCAATATCTTCTTCGATTTCTTGCTTTTCATCTTCAGAAATATCTCCAACTAATTTCTCTTTCAAATTTGAAATTTCATCTTGAATATCATCTCTATTTTTCTCAACCTGTTCGAGATAAAGTGCGCTTGTATAATAAGGTATTTGCTCTTCCCAAGGGCCAATATCTAAATAAGTTGAGCAATATAGTCGTTTATCATCAAATTTATATTCTGGAATTCCGCGATATACATTTTCTTCATAGTTGATTTTATCCAAATATTCTCTTTCGATATAAGAAAGAATTTTGGGAAATCGATAAATAGTATTACTTTGGTTAACTTTATAAATCTGATAATTATATTTTTTTTCAGGATGGTCTAAAATTCTCACCAATTTCATCTCGTCGTCGTAATAAAATTTATGAGCGATGGAGAAATTTTCAGGCAATTTTTCATTATTTTTTTTGCAATCGAAAGTTGCCGAAATTACTGTCGGCTGAGTATAATCCCAATCGACATCCATTTTGGCTTTATTATCCAAAACATATTCTGTACATTTATTATTATTGATGTATATGTTGATACGTTTCACCTCAAAAAGCGAATTATCTTTTATGAAATAATTAATATGTAATTTAGAAAAATCTTCATTATAATCCAATTTTGATATTCCGAAAAATGGTTTTCCGAAATAGATTCTGAGCTGGTCACCTTTATCGTTTGGATTATCTTCAATTGTGAAATAATCTGGTTTTTGTGGCAAAATTTCTGTCGTTGTGATTTCTGTTGAAATTGCAAATTCCAATGCCAGTGTTTCTTGATTAGCTCTATCTTGTTCGCCAATATTAAATCGATACCATTTCATATTTGCTTGATTAAATTCTGGAAAAACCGTTTTTATAGAATCAAATGTAACAATTGCATTTGTTTGCGGAGTGTATGGATAGGCATCTGGGCGACTAAAAATTTTATGCTGTTCGCCAATTTCATCATAAAGGTAAATATTGAACTGTTTCTGGTCAGAACTGAAAGCTGGAAGTGTCCATTCGAAATGCATTTTTTCTGCATCAGTATACGCGACTGCATAAAATTCTTTTAGTTTTTCAGGCGGATTATCAACAGCTATTCCACTAACAATTTCAGAAAGTGGCGAAGCTTTTCTGGCGTAATTTACTGCTTGAATCGCATAGTAATATTCCGTTTCGGGTTTCAATTTTGATAAAATATATTTGAATTGTTCGAGTTTCAGCCCAGCTTTGATATACGAAGTTGTATCGACAATTCCATCTTCTGTCGTATCAATTTTAGTAAATTCCCTCATTTTAGTTTTGTAGAAATAGTCCTTGTTCGGAATTACGCAGAGAATTTTGTAATGTTTCATTAACGGAGCATAGATGTTCATATCTCGCGGAATTTCTCTGTATAAAACTTCGTATCCTATTTCACCTTTTCGTTGTCCTTTTTCTTTTTTCAATTTTGACATAGAAGTTGCATCAACAAAAAAAGTATAACCTTGGTCAGTATATCGCATTGTATCGCCGACTACGCCAGTTTTAACATTAACAGGAATTTTCCCAATGTAAAAAAGCGTATCCGGATTTACACCACGATAGATGCAATATTCGATTATTTTCTTATCTTTGTGAAGCGGATTCCAGCTGAGAATCAATCCACCTCCATCATCAAATGGAACATCTTCAACTTTGAATCCAATAATAGGTTCATCGTTTGGTAAGGTTTTCGCGAAGGTGATATTTGAAATAAGAAAAATCAGAATTGATGATAATAAAACAATTTTAATTGAATTTTTCACTTTTTTCTCCTTTATAAATTACTATTCTATTTTTGTTGAGATAAAATCTTTAATTTTTTTTGGATTATAACCTTTTATAATAATTTGCACAATTTTATGAATCTGAGTTTTACTAATCATACTATATTTTTCCAAACTTAAACAGATTTCCTGCCTGATAAATATCTTTTTGAACTTTTGAAAATGGCTCTATTACTAAATATTTTGAATTAGTTGAGCCATCAACCAAATTTATTTCAATTTCTTCTCGTTGATTAAATCTTTGTAAATCTATTTCTTTTATTTGTAAAATTGGCAACCCTGAATTTATTGCATTTCGTTTGTAAATTGCGCCGAAAGATTCTGCTAAAATTGCCTGAATCCCAAGTGAAGCGAAGCAATCCACCGCTTGTTGTCTGGACGAACCTGAACCGAAATTTTTTCCAACAATAACTAAATCTCCAGTTTTTGCCTTTGATGAAAAATCTTTCCACCCTTCAAGATTATCAAATGTATATTGCCCCATTTTTTCAATATCTGTAATTGCTAAATATTTATTGTGAAAAATCATATCGGTATCAATATCGTTTATGAGATTTTTGTCTTTGTCGATAATCAGCCAAATTTTACCTTGTATTTTCATCTTCTTTTTCATTAATGATAAAATTTTGATGTGAAAAATTTAGTGTCAAATTTTTCGATTATTTTTATTTTCAGAAATATTTTTTTTCAACATTTTATCCATTTTTGCAACAATTTCTTCAAATTCTTTTTCGGATTTTTTCGGAATTGGCGGACCGGAAACATTTTTCAATTTTAACGGATTTATTGCTCGTCCATTATCATAAATTCTGTAATCGAGATGAGGTCCAGTTGACCAGCCAGTTGAACCGACATAACCAATTAGCTGCTTCTGTTTGATATTTGCGCCGACATAAATTCCTTTAGCATATCCGCTCAAATGTCCGTATAAAGTTTTGTATCTGCCATTTTTATGTCTGATTTTTATGCAATGTCCGAAGCCACCATTCCAGCCCTTGAAAATTATTTTTCCATCTGCAGGTGCAACGATTGGCGTACCATATGGCGCTGCGTAATCAATTCCATAGTGAGAACAAACTTTTTTCAAAATTGGATGATACCTTGCACCTGTAAAATACGAACTAATATAAGAATAATTTAGTGGAGATTTCAGAAATGCTTTCTGAAACGATGTACCATCTTTCTCAAAATATCCGTTTGCATTTTTGCCATCTTCAAAGTAGTAAGCAGTAAGGTCAAAATTTTTCCCTTTATATGATGCTGCGAGAATATCACCATATTTCAAAATTTCTCCATTATTTGAAAACGCTTCATAAACAAGACGGCAAGTATCTCCCTCTCTTGGGTCGATAAAAAAATCAATATCCCACTGAAAAATATCGCTGAAATTCATAACCAATTCTGGACCGATACCTTTAGATATCATAGATTGATAAAGAGATGATTCAATTTGCGAAGTTATCACCAGAATTTCTTTCGCCAATTCAACTTCTTTTTTATGAGTGATGAAATTATTCAGAGTATCACGAATAACGATATACTTTTCTATCTTGTTTGGGAAAAATTCCAATCTCTGAACCTGCCCCAAAGTATCAATTTGAATTGCGAAACTGTCGTTTGGATGAGTGTATCGCAGGTCGAATAATTCATCAATTGAATTTGTGATTTTGTATGCTTCATTTTCAGCAATATTTTTTTCCAGTAACGAAGAAAAGAGAGATTCACCCTTTCTGATTTTTCCGGCAATATTAATGAATTCGTGAACATCTTCACTTTTATGTTCTTTTGAACAAGCGAAAATTATAGCGAAAATTAGTAACGGAGAGATGATTTTCAAAATACAATGATTTTTCATTCTACAATTCTCCTTTGAGAGCTGCAAATGCAGCAGTAATCGGACTTGCAAGATAGGTTTTTCCTGCGCCCTGTTTTCCTGTAAAATTGCGATTTGATGTGGAAATCTGAACTTCACCTTTTCCTGTCATTCCAATCTGACCAGAAGCGCAACCGCCGCAACCTGGATTTGAAATTATAGCACCTGCATCATATAAAATTTGAACTAAATTCTCTTTCAGCATTTGGCCGTAAACCTCTTTTGTTGCAGGAACAATTCTCAGCATAATTTCTTTTGCAACTTTTTTCCCTTTCAAAATTTCTGCAACATCACGAATATCTTCGATACGTCCATTTGTGCAAGAACCGACAAAAACTGAACCAATTTTCAGGCCTTTTAATATTTCAACATCTTTAACATTATCCGGTTTCGGTGGACAGGCAATTTGTGGTTGTAAATCATTAACATCAATCACAATTTCATCGCAATATTTTGCATCTTTATCTGCATAAATAAATTCTGGATTTTCACCAGTTCTTTCGATGAGAAAATTTTTCACATTTTGATTCGGTTCAGGAAATGAGACAATCCCACCCATTTCGGTCATCATACTACAAAGCGTGATATATTCAGCAAAAGATAAATCTTTCAGGCATTCGCCATAATATTCGATACATTTTCCGAGCGCACCTTTACTTCCGATTTTCTTCAAAATATAAAGAACCAAATCTTTCCCAGTTGTGGGATAAGAAAATTTTCCTTTTAGATTAATTTTGATTGTTTCTGGAACTTCAAACCAAGTTTTTCCTGTGCGAAAAGCAAAAGCAATATCCTGGTCCCCCATTCCTTGTCCGAATGCGCCAACAGCACCAAGAATGTTGAAATGGCTATCGGTTCCTACAAGTGTTCGTCCTGGGCGCGCAAGTCCTGTTTCCATAAGAATATGAGTGCCAATTCCCGCATCAACATCGAAAACTTTTATGCCATTTTTTTTCGCGAATTCACGGCAGATTTGCTGACTGTTTGCATAAGGAATTGTCTTTGCAGGAGCAACTGTATCAAATGTGAAAAAGATATTTTGTTTATCTGGCAATTGTTCATTTGGATAATATTTCTCAATATTTTTTACAACATTCGGTCCGCCAAAATCGCGAGCAGTTCGAATATCTATTTTCATCCAGACGATTTTTCCAGCTTTTACCTCTTCATCAGAATGTAATTGAATTATTTTCTCAACTATTGTTTTGCTCATTATTTCGCCGTATTAATTATCGGTGTAATATTTTGTCCCATTGGAATAAAAATAATTGTGTTGTTCGGGCTATCAATCAATTTTTTCATCATATCAATTTGATACCATTTGAGATACCTTTCCGTCAGACCTTCTGCGATTGTCTTATTTGCTTTTTTTATCCCTTCCGCTTCAATGATTTTTCTATCTCTCTCTTTTTCCTCTTTCTGTAAAGTGTAAATCATCTTTTCGAAATTCTGCTGTTCGGTCTTCTTTGCATTTATTGCATCCGCAACTTGCTTTGGAAGAGTCACATTTCTCAATAAAATATCTTCAATGAAAATACCTCTTTTTTTCAATTTTTTATGCGCTTTTTCACGCATAGTAATTACAATAGAATCCCTTGCTGACGAATAAACTTGCTCCATTTTGAAATTGCTGATAACTTCTCTGATAATCGTTTTCAGTTCAGGGCGGATAATTTTTGATTCGTAATTAAGCCCGATTTTTTCATACACTTCTGGAGCCTTTTCCGCTTGTAAACGAAACAGGCAAGTGATATCCATTGGAAGCAAAATTCCGTCAGATGTCAAAGCGTTGATTGCATCGTCGCCACGAACTCTGCCCTCATATCGCGCTGCACTCATCGTATATTGTTCAGTTCTAACGCTCATTGTTCGCATAGTGATTAATGGATTTACAAAATTAAGTCCGCTGTGTAAAACTCTTTCTTGGACTTTTCCGAAAAGGACCTGGACTTTCACTTTTCCAGGTTCGACAATTTTAATTGTTTGTGAAATAATTCCAATAATAATTAAGGTGATAATTACAGTTTTGGCTAATTTTGCTTTTTCGTGGAAGATAGTACTTGCCTGAAAATACAAAATAGCCATAATGATTAAAATAACGATAATAGACATTTTTTCTCCTTTTTTTGGTTTTTTTGTTAGAACGAAATTTCATCGCGATGTTCGCCAAATTCTTGGCGCAAAACATCGCATATTTCGCCCAAAGTTACATACGATTTTACTGCATCGATGAATATAGGAATCAGATTTTCAGAAGTTTTTGAAACAACTCTGATTTTTTCGAGATATTTTTTTACATCATTTTTACTCCTCTCTTTTTTTACTTTTTGAAGTTTTTCGATTTGAAGTTTTTCAACTTTTTTATCAACTTTTAGAAGATTTTTCAATTGATTCTCTTTTGAAACAAATTTATTCACTCCGACGATTATTTTCTCATTTTTTTCAATCTGTTTTTGATATTTATAGGCGCTTTCTTGAATCTGTTTTTGGACAAATCCCTTTTCAATTGCTTCAATCATTCCACCCATTTCATCAATTTGATTTATGATTTTTTCTGCTTCATTTTCCAATTGATTTGTAATATTTTCGATAAAATAAGAGCCGGCAAGTGGGTCAATTGTATTTGCAATTCCACTTTCATAAGCGACGATTTGCTGGGTTCTTAGAGCAATTCTCACGGAATCTTCGCTCGGAAGTGCAAGTGCTTCATCGCGAGAATTCGTATGCAAGGATTGCGTTCCTCCCAAAATTGCAGCAAGCGTTTGAATTGCGACACGGACAATATTATTATCGGGCTGTTGTGCAGTAAGAGTTGAGCCGCCAGTTTGTGTATGAAAACGAAGCATTTGTGATTTTGGATTTTTTGCTTTGAAGCGTTCCTTCATTATTTTTGCCCATAATCTTCGGGCTGCGCGGAATTTTCCAACTTCTTCCAAAATGTCATTATGAGCATTGAAAAAGAATGAGAGACGCGGAGCAAAATCGTCAACATCTAAGCCGGATTTTATGGCAGCTTCAACATAAGCAATTCCGTCTGCGAGTGTAAATGCAATCTCTTGCGTAGCGGTTGAACCAGCTTCACGAATGTGATATCCAGAAACAGAAATCGTGTTCCAATTTGGAATATTTTCAGAACAATATTTGAAAACATCAGTAATCAATTTCATCGAAGGTTTTGGTGGAAATATGTAGGTTCCGCGCGCGATATATTCTTTCAAAATATCATTTTGAATTGTGCCTTTTAGTCGATTTTTAGAAACATTCTGTTTTTCTGCAACAGCGATATACATTGCCAGAATGATAGCTGCTGGCGCATTTATCGTCATTGAAGTTGAAACTTTATCAAGCGGAATTCCATCGAAAAGAATTTCCATATCAGCAAGCGAATCGATTGCGACACCAACTTTTCCAACTTCACCTCTGCTCATCGAATGATCAGAATCATAACCGAGTTGAGTGCATAAATCAAAGGCGACAGAAAGTCCGGTCTGACCTTGCGAAAGAAGATATTTATATCGTTTGTTAGATTCTTCCGCAGTTCCGAATCCAGCATATTGCCGCATTGTCCAAAGGCGTCCTCGATACATTGTCGGTTGAATTCCGCGAGTATATGGATACATTCCGGGATAGCCAATTTCGGAATTATAATCAATCTTGGAAATATCTTCATTTGTGTAAATTCTTTTTACCTCTTTTGAAGAACCAGACAAAAAAAATTTCTCTCTTTCGGGATGTTTTTTAGTAATTTTCTTAACCAAATTTTCGTATTTTTTCTTCATAAAATTTAACTTAATGTGATATTATAAGTTTGAAAGTTTTATCCATTCGTTTTGAATTCAGGCAAATTTTATAGAAATAGACACCATTTGCTGGACGATCTCCGTCAGCATCTTTGCCATTCCATTTAATCATATTAAATCCAGATTGAGAATTTTCGGCATTAATTCGTTTTATCATTTTTCCGGCAATTGTAAAAATCTCAATATCAACATCTGCATCTCCATCCAAATCAAATGTAAAAGTTGTAAAATCATCCATCGGATTTGGATAATTTAACACATTTTTTGCCGCAATTTTTGAAGGTTTTTTAACCTTGAAATTCACTTCATATTTCGTATAATCATTAAAATTATCAAAAACTCCGATAGTCAATTTATGTTCTCCTTGAGCAATATAATCGAGTTCGTATTCGACAGAACCTTTTGTGTAAGAATCCATATTATAAACAAATTTTTCGGTAATATTGATATCCTCATAAGAGTCGTCAAGATTGAGCAGAATGCGATGTCCAGGAGTGTTTGTGATATTTATTCCATTACTGTCAGAAATATCTGCATAAAAAATCGGCGTTGCCGAGACATACTCATCACTTTGAAAATTTTCTCTATCCAACCAGACATTTATGGATGTTGGCTTAATCTGGTCCGCATCAAAATTTCCGTTAATAACCAAACTGTTATTTGAAATAATTGCATCTTCATTTTGTTCGTTATTTACTGCATAGGCAAAAATATGAGCATCATCACCACAAATAACATCGTCCGGAACTATGAACTTTAGAAAGATTGAATCTAAAGAACAAGAAATAGGACCTCTGAAAATTGGTTTCCCAACTTTTGTATAACTTAACGAATTATCACTTCCATATTCGTATGTCGTTTCATAATCTGATTCATAAACTGTTGCAAAAATTTCTGAGTATTGTTCTTGATTTTGGATTTCACTTATGAAATGAGTAGTTTGTCGAACTTTTATAGAATCTTCGTCAGAATTAAAATTCCCTTTTCGTTGAGGAATTACAAGACGGATTGTCGGATCTCCAAAATATGTATATTTTTCATAACTTCTTGTGGTACCACCTTTTGCTTCGATAATTGCTTCGCCAATTCTGATTTTGTCAGCTAAATTATTTACTAACAAGATACAAATTTCTGTGCAAGTTCCATATCCACCTTCTCGAGAATGTGCAAACGAAGCAATTGAACCTCCATTATTATTCCAAAGCATTTTTTCTGCCATCGATTCGCTGGTATTGGAATCAAAATGACCGACATTGCAAGATGCTGCAAGAAAAAATGGAAGTTTTCCTGAATTATTCAACCTTGAAATATCTCGACTTGCTCTGAAATAATCTTCATCTCCCAAAACATCGCTATTGCCATGACCAACATAATAGAAAATTGCTGCTCCATCATTTATCGATTCAACTACATCTTCGTTTACTTCAGGTTTATTTTGAAATTCATCAAGCGGATATTCAACACCATAAATTTGATTTATTTCAATAATATCTTTTGTGTCAGAAGTGCAATCATCACTTTCGTTTGTGTGTCCAGGTTCACAATATTCACCACCTTTCAACACATCGTCCGCAAGCATAATCATTCGATTTCGCCAGCTTCCAAATTCTGGATATTTTACATAATTTATGATTTTATCAACCACCGTTTCTAATTGCGACTGCGTTTGGCAAGGCAATCTTCCAATCATCATATCTGGTGTATTCCCATCAAAAAAAACATAATAATCATCAGCTGTATTTGTGCCAGAAATGAATGGTGGAATCTTATTTTTATTGCCTGTCACGGATTCATAATTTCTGAAATCATTTGTGCCATCTCCAACCAAAATTGCATAAGAAGTTTCATAATTGTCTTTTGAGAATCTGAGAAAATTTCGAATCGCAGCAACATCTTTCAATCCCCAAGAAAATTCATCATACACATTTTGCAATTTTACAACCAAAACTGTCATACTATCAATTTCAGAATGCAAATCTGCTAACTCTTTTGACTTCTCAAAAAATTCATCTGGACAAATCAGTATCAAATCGATATTTTCAAATTCTGATGTATTTCTTAAATAAAAACTGCTTTGTTCATATCCATTGTAATAAACTTCTGGCGCTAAATTTTCTGTAATTTCTGATGGAACAAAATATCCATTTTCACAAACTGCAAAATATTTTGTATCTGAATTTCCGATAGAATCTGTGAAAGAAACAGTGTTATTTCCAAAAGTAAATTCTTCAATTTGCATTATATTATAAAAATCATAAACTTTGAAAATCTGCAATTCATTATTTTGAACATTGCTAATTGTAATATCATACGAAGTGTCTGTTTCAGGAAGCGAAAACATAATTTTATCATTTTCCATCGAAAGATTCTTATCATATTCGACTTCAAAATAATCAATATTTATTGATGATGAAGAAGAGATGTCTATCGTATTATTCCCATTTTTCAGAAAATTTCCTTCTAAATAAACAGAATTTCCAGAATCAAAATTTTGAATTTCATTATTAACTTTTATTGTTGCAGAATATAATTTTGAATCAAATTTTAATGTGATTTTTTGAAGCGAATCAGCAACGAGATTTGAAACAGAAAATTCATAATTTGATGACAGATTTTTCCAAAACCATTCTATTCCATCAGCATTAGTTCGCAAATTTTCTTCCTCAAAATGTTGAGTAAAATGATAAGATGTAAGAGATTTCCCTTTTGTATTATCGGATTGAAATTTTTTATTCGTTTTGGATTTTTTTTCACCTTCATAATTATATGTCAGCCAATAAATATTTTCCGATTCATACGGATTGAAATACTGAGAATATTCTTGATTCATCTCAAATCCGTTAGTATCACGCGCATAAAAATAAAGAGGAAAACTATTTCCAGTCGAAAGAAAGACAGGAATTTTCACCAAATCGGGAGTAGTTCCAGAATATTCGCTTTCCAATGCACAGCCACTTCCATTGAAAATTTTTATTTCTGTTGGCTCCAAATTTTCAACATCAATCCCAGCACTTTCCAACTGGCTTTTTGTAATTTTATAAATTCCATCTTGAGTAATCGGAATTTTGAACCATCTATCAGCATTCGAAAAAGGATTTGAGATATCTTTCTCTTTTCGTTCAATTGACCAATATTTTGCGATATCAAAATTGATGATACTATTTTTGAAAACATTTTTGAAATGCTTATCTCTAAACTCTATTTTTGAATGAGTATCACCCGAAAAATTGATTGTTAATTTAATTTTTTTTGTGAAAATAAGTTGGTTATTTTTTACAGAAAATGGATGAATGATAAATTTTACAACTTGCTGATTCCGCCAAAGTTGCGGCTCATAAATTTCAATCAATTTGGGTTGAAGAGATTTATTGTAAATTTCTGGCTTTATCTCGTAAATCCAATCGCAAGTTTCCGAAACATCTTCTTGCACAATTTTTGGAAATGGAACGATTGGAAATTCTAATTTTTTTTGCGAAATTTTTTTCTCCAAAACCGAAAATGAGAGTTCGCCATTTGGTGGAATTCCAACATTGAAAACATAGACGGGAAGCTGTGCTGCGCCTACTTTTCTATCGAATGTCGAAGATAAAACTCGAAGAAAAGTGAACTCATTATTTGTGCTGATATCAAAATCGTTTAGCTCAAATTGTATTATTAAATTTTCTGAATTCGATTCAATTATTTTTATATTTTCTCTTGCATTTGAATTCACAAAAAAAAATATTATGAAAAATAAAAGAAGAGAAAATTTTCTCACAATTTATTTATCTTCAAATAAAGTAAATTAAATTTATTTAACGAATTTTGACGCTCGAGATTTTTGGCGAGCAGCTTTATTTTTATGAATTACACCTTTTTTCACAGCTTTATCTAACACAGAATGGAAAGCAGGCAGAATTTTTTCTTTCTCTTTTTTGCCGTCTGCTGCTTTCAATTTCTTCAATAATGTTGAAATCGTCTTTTTCATATATCGATTCTGTTCTCTCTTTTTTGCGTCCGAACGAATGCGCTTCTTGCAAGATTTATGCTCTGGCATATTTCTCCTTTCTCATTTCGCTTTTATTAAATATTTTGATACAAGTTTCCTAATTACAAAAATGTTTATTGCTGATATTATCAAAAAAATAATCAATTGAGTATAAAATTTGTCAATTCCAAATTTGTCAAATATTCCGACAATTATCGCAGATGAACCGATGCTTGAAAATAGAAATTTGTGTGCAAAAATTTCTATGAAGACCAAAATAAGTCCAATAATTATCCAAATTAACCAACTTGACATTATCGAATTCTACTCTTCACTTTTAGATTTTTCATCAGATTCTGAATCATCACTTTCGGATTCTGATTTATCTTTGTATTTTCTCTTCACAATTTTTTTTCCGTAACCGCCATAACTTCCATAACCACCATACTTGCCGCCATAACCACCATACTTGCCGCCATATCTGCTAGAAAGTCTGCTCGAACGAATGCCAATCAAACTAAATAATTTTAATAATCCGGCAATAATAAAATTGCATAGAATTAATAACGCTGAAGTGACAACAACACCTAAAATAAATGTTTTCATAAATGTTTCTATCGCTTTTGTGAGTGAACTTGTTTTTATAAATACTTTTGAGATATTTATTTTAGTCAGAATATAATCTTTTCTTTTTTCTCTATTATCTAATTCACACTTTAGTAAAGATAAAATTTCATTTTGTTCACAAAGTTTTTCGTGATATTCTCCAAGATCTGTAGGATTTCTGGAACTTCGAATTTTTGCATTTATCGTCTTTTTATAATTCTCTTCGTCATTAATTTTGATTTTCAAATCTTCGATGAAAAACTCCTCAACATTTCTTATCATTCTTTCGGATTTCAAATTTAAATCTGATAATGTTTTAAATTTAGATTTTAATTTGCTCAAATCTTCTTTGGAAGTTTTCAACAATATTGAAATATTATCATCTGTGGTTTTGTAATATAAATTATTTTCGTTAATGTTGAATTCGTTTTTATCAACAAATTTAAGTGCGTCTTTAAGATTTTGTGTAACATATTCCAAAGTAAATTTTGAACTAAATGTTAATTTTTCGAATAAATTTTCTGCTTCTTCAGGTTGACAACCATATATTATCTTTGATGGACTTTTTATTACATCAATAATATTTGACCTTGAAAATGCAATAATTAAAGATGCAAATAAAATTACTAAAACGATAATAATTCTTCCTCTTTTTCCTACATATATTTTCATTTTATACCACCTATTTTCTTTTTTTTATTTTGAATTTATAGCTTTTTTGCCGCCAATATAATAACTTAGTGTTGCAACAGCAAGAAAAATAATGCCCAATAACAAGACCAAATTTTGCAAAGAGATGTTGCAAATAACATTTTTTTGGAATATTTCCAACTTAATGACATACAGCCAAATCGCAATACTGATGAGAGATGCAGCGATTTTCCCAAAGGTATTGGAACTCGGCACAATGTTGTGTTTTTTTGTCAAGATATATCCGCCGAGTAAAATAAGAAATTCCAAAATGAGAATAATCACGAAAGCATAAGGCGGAAAATTTCTATTAAAAACGAGAAATATGATAAGAGTCAGTGCGAAAATTTTATCAACAACTGGGTCGATTACCTTGCCAATCGGAGTTGCCTGATTTAATATCTTAGCAAGAAATCCGTCGAGAATATCGGTCAATCCTGCGAAAATTATTAGTGCGAATGCCCATAAATTTTCATTCTTGTAAAGTAAAATCCATATGAAAGGCAACGTAATAAAACGGAACATCGTAACTACATTTGGAATCGTGAAGAAAGTTTTTGGGTCAAAATCTGCTTTGACGAATTTTGTTTTCTTATCCATTAATTATATTTTGTTATTTAGAATAAATTTTTCTCGTAATATCTTGAAGAAATTTTTATTTGGAAGTCGTAAAAAATTTGTAGTGAATTTTGATTTTTTCACAAATATTTTTTCATTTTTTGAGATGTTTTTGATATTTTCGCCGTCAATATTTAGTTTGACATTTTTGATATCACTTCGTAAAATGAAGCTCAATTCTGAATTAGATTTCACGACAAGTGGTTTGGCAAATGGGTTTTGAGGATTTATCGGAGTAATTAGAATCACATCGCATTCGGGCGAAATTATTGAGCCGCCAGCTGATAACGAATATGCAGTTGAACCGGTCGGAGTTGCGATTATCAAGCCATCTGCGCGTATGCAATTTACAAAATTATCATCTATGAAAAGGTCAATATTTATTAATTTAGGATATTCAGATTTATAAATCACACAGTCATTTATCGCATAAAAACATTTCTCTTTTTTGCTTTCAGAATAGCAAGTTAAAACAGTTCTTTTTTCGACAGAAATCTCTTTATTGATTATATTTTTGATAGTTTTCTGAAATTCATCTTTGATGCATTCGGAGAGAAATCCTAATTTTCCAAAGTTAAATCCAAGAATTGGAATATTTTCTTCCAGAACCAATTTTGCCGCAAGAAGCATCGTTCCATCTCCGCCAAAAATTATCAGAATATTGATATTATTTTTCGAAAAATTTTTTACATATTTTACATCAAAAAATTCTGATAATTTCTGAGATTCCAAAAGAATTACTTCAAGATTATTTTTTCTCAAAAATGCGATACAATTTTCGAGATAATTTTTGTCTTTTAATTTCAGCGGATTATAAAAAACTCCGATATTTTTCATAATATTAATTTACCATTCAGTTATGAAATTTTGCATTAAATATTTGTGACTAAATTTTACTTTGAAATTTTGTTGTCAATAAATTTTTTGTTCATATCTGATAAAATATTTGACATAAAATTCTTGATTTTGAGATTTCATACTAAAAATAAAATATTTTGTGATTTATTTATTTTCTTGTTTTATTTTTTACATAGTTCTTTTTTAATGAATTTTATTTAGCATATTTGTGACTCGTAAAAACATTTCGGAGGATTAGTCCTAACGGTAAGGCAGCGGTCTTGCCTGCCGAAGGCAGA
>JACNJR010000030.1 GCA_014382495.1 Candidatus Cloacimonadota bacterium
CGTAATCTGTTCCAATGGGAGCATTTTGCTCCATCGGAATGTGACGAATGTAGAGCATTTCACGATCTGCCACTCCTTTTGTTCTGCAGTGAAGTGCATCTGTGGATTCCCAACTACCGGTAAAGCCCAAAACTTCGTAGCCGGGCATCGCCTCTTCGTAAGTTTGAAGAGCATCATCATCCCAACTGGAACCAGTAATTGGCACGAGAACTTTATTGTTCAAAATAAGTGAATTTGTGTAAGGCTGATCTTGCGGAGTGTAAACGCGATAAATTTCAAACGGGGTGCCATAAGATGAAGTTTGATTTGCGAAATATGTGGCGGTTGCTTCAATTTCGTCATATTGAGCGTGACTGGTCGAAACTGAACGAATGAGAATTTTATCCACATCAAGGAATTTTGCCCAACAATCGATGTGATCGATGTAAGTATTATTGGGGTCGGCAACAACATGATACTCAGTAATGTTCAAATAATCTTCCATTTTTTGAAGGATTTGTGATTGCGATTGCGACTCTTCTTCCCAAACTAAATCTGAGGAAGCACTCGTTCCCATTCCGTCTGTCATATAATTTCCGCCCGTGTGAATGACATCCATTCCGTAAAGGTCAATGTTCAAAAAATCTGCCATCTCTATCGGAATATCATTGTCGTTCGGGCGCGGACGATTGTAAGGAAAATTTACAATACTCACATTACCATCAACCGCAATGTACCACGGTCCGTAATCTCGCGTCCAATATGAATCGGAAGGTGCGTGCAGAAAATTGCAGTTAGCAAGATTCACCCCATTTGACTGATAATAACTTCGCACGGTATTTTCCTGACTTGAATTTGTAACAATAGTTGTTACTATCACATCTTCCGACATTTCGGCAATCACATCATAATTAATTCCAAACGAATAACGAATAAGCACGCCTTCCATCGGTTCAAATTCTGCGATATTACGAATTGTTCCCGTTGGAGGATCGGTTTCGTAAAAATTCCTACCAATTTCATCTTTGCGAAGTTTTTCTTCTTCAGTCATCCAATGAGGTAAGGAATTTGGATTTTCTTTTTGCCACTTTTCAAAATTTGGTTCAGCTGAATATACTTCGAAAGAAAGCGTTATAGCAAATAAAAGTAGAATAATTTTTTTCATTTTTTTCTCTTAAATTTTTTATTCAAATAATTTTGACCAAAAAATATATTATTATTTTTATTTGTCAAGAAAAATTTTATTTAATCATAATTTTATTCACAATTGGCACTCCAGCACCGAGAGTGCTAATTTTTTATTGACATTTACATTTTCCCGCTTATATTATATTTTAAACCGTCAAAAAGATGGTCGAAAAAATTAGAGATAAGAAAGGAGCAAAAAATGGCTTTAATCAAGTATGAACCCTTCTTGGGTTGGATGGACAGATTCTTTGATCAGGACTTTATGCCAAATTTTTCTGACTCGCGAACTTGCCAAATTCCAGTTGATATCTACAAAAAAAACAATAATCTTGTGATGGATTTTGAACTTCCAGGTTTGAAGAAAGATGATATCGAAATCGAATTGGATGGAAGAACGCTAACCGTCAAAGGAAAAACAGAAAATAATAAAGAGATTGAGAATCACAAGTATTATCGAAGAGAACGCACTTTCGGTGAATTTACTCGCTCATTTACCCTTCCCGAAAATATTAAAGAGAAGGATATCAAGGCAAATTTTGATAATGGAATTCTTAAAATATCATTCCCCAAACTGAAGAAAGTCGAAAGCAAAAAGCAAATTGAAATTCATTAAATCCTGATAAAAGATTTTAAGCCCACTCACATTTCTGTGGATGGGCTTTCTTTTTCTCTAAAAATTGCTCAATTTTATGAAAATTATTTTGATAAAAATTGACAAGGTTTAAAAAATTACTTCGCAATTCACTTATCAAAATTTAAGGAATTGTTATGTCTGATGCGAAGCGAGTTAGTATACGAATATCGAGTAAAATTAGCAAAAGAGATTGAAAAATTATGAATAAAAAATTTGACAAAATATGTCACAAAGAATGATTGAAAATAAAAATATCAGGAGATACAATGAAGAAAATAATCATTGTCATAATCTTTATAACTGCCTTGTGCAGTTATGTTTATGCTGATAAGTCATACAGCCACGAGACCGATGAACCAAAATGTGAAGAAAAGGACGAATCACAAAAACTTGGATTAGAAATTATCAATTTTGCTGAAGATTCAAACCTCAAAAAAGTCGGAGCACAAACTGGTGACATCATAATCAGATATAATAATGTAAAAGTTGAATGCATAAATCATCTTGGAGAACTCAAAGAGGCGGCGTCAACGCCAAATGTTGAAGTCGTATTCAAACGAAATGATGAAGAAATTTCTGTCACAATTCCAAAAGGAAAAATTGGAGTTTACCTTCAAGAGGTGGTTCCAGAACACAAAATAGATGAAGATGCGGTAATTATCAAAAATATTGGAAAATTGGGTTGGAATTTAAATATGGATAATTCGTTTCTGGGTACAGTTTTTAGAATTGAAGAAAAATTCGACCAGCAGACAAGTTATGAAGATATTATGGGATTATCTGGATATGCTTTTCGTTTGCAATTTTTTGATGAATGGTGCCCAAGCTCTCCTGATGCTACTTGCGGAAAAGATCTTGGGTCAGAAATTCTGACAAAATTGGGCTACACATTTGAAGTGTATAATGGACAATGTCCATTTCCAAGTGAAGAGTTGGCAAAATCTGCAAAAACTGATGATGAAATTCGCCAAATTATGATGAAGAGTATCGATTCGGGCTGGCCTGTAATTGCGATTGATCTTATTCAAGTCCCGGAATGGAGCATTGTCACCGGCTATCAAAAAGATGGCAAGGAATTTTTCTGCAGAACATATTTCGATAAAACAAAAGGTTATGAAATCGCACAAAAAACGCCTTGGGTCATATTTGTCATTACTGATAAAAAGGATGTTGATATTTTTCCAGAATATGATAATTCTCTGCTTCTTGCCAAAGAACTTTATCAAACTGAAAAATATGACAACTATTTCTCAGGCATCAAAGCAATTGAAGAGTGGATAAAAGCATTAAATGATGAGAAACATTTCGAGGAATTGGACGATGCACAGTTTGATGAAACAGTTCTTGCAAATTGGTGGATTTATTATAGTTTGATTTCTGCACGAAATTATGCAAAGAAATATCTTCTTAATAATCTCGACAAGTTTGATTATGATGAAGAATTGTTAAATGAACTTGCAAAAATTTATGAAAACGAAACAGAAATTTTGCAAAACGGTTTGCAAAATGTGCCCTCTGCACAAAATGTTAAAAGTCGTTCAGATTGGAATAAAGAGATGCGAGAAAATCAAACTAAATTTTTAGAAGAGTTTTTAGAAATAGAAAAGAACGCTAATAACATTCTTAACAAAATAAAATAACTTATGAAAAGAAAAGAGAAAATAAGTTTATTGATTCTTCAAATTGATGAACTAATTCATCTCACTGAAGAATGGGAAGAGCGTTACAAAGACAAACTTGAGCGAGTTCATCCTAAATATAAGAATAGTGCCAAAAATCTAGTGCATTATTGTGCTCTGAAATCCAAAAAGTTGTCTAAAATACAAAAATATCTTGGCGATTTGGGACTTTCACGATTGACGAGTGCGGAAAATCACATTATGGCTAGTTTAAAAACCACTCGTTCAATTCTGATAAGTATGATGGGGAGAAAAGCAAAATTTCCAAAAGGCAAACCTACATTTAAAAAAAGCAGGAGTTATATTAGACGAAATGCAAAGGCATTATTGGGATATCGTTCCAAAGGTAGGCGCACGCGAATTATGGTCACTCTGCCATCTTCGGCTGCAGATGATTATAAACTTGTTTACAATTTGATGGCAAATGGAATGAACTGTGCAAGGATAAATTGTGCTCACGATTCTGCTGAAGAGTGGCTAAAAATGGTTGAAAATATACACAAAGCTTCTAAACAGATTCGCAAAAAGTGTAAAATCGCTATGGATTTAAGTGGACCCAAAATACGGACTGGTGCACTAAAAAAGGGACCTGGATTTATAAAAATCCGACCTACAAAAGATTTGTATGGAAATGTTCTCAAATCAGCAAAAGTTTATCTCACAAAAAATCAAGCTACAAAAGAGAATCTTCCGCTGATACCGATAAAAAATTTCAAACCAAATTCCATAAAAAATGGCGATATACTTAAGCTCAAAAGTAAAATTCATAAAAATCACAAAATTAAAGTTATTAAGAAATATCAATCTGGCTTCATCGCTGAAGTGCCCAAAACAACCTATTTCGAAACTGGATTAAAAATTTATTCTTCCAAAGACGATTACTTCATAGTGGACAAACTTCCCGCAAAAGATATTCCTATATTTCTGAATAATGGTGATATTCTCATTCTCAAGAAAAAGCAAATACAAGGACAAAATATGAAAATTTCAGAAGATTCTGGAATCCTCGAACCAGCTTTTGTTTCTTGCAGCTTTCCTGAGATATTTGATATGGTCAAATGTGATGAATCTATACTTTTTGATGACGGCGAAATTGAAGGAAAAATTCAAAATGTTTCGCCAGATGAAGTTCGGGTTTTAATAACAAATGTTTCACAAAAAGGTGGAAAACTCAACGCTGATAAAGGAATTAATCTTCCACAAACTGATTTGAAATTAGCAAGCTTCACAAAAAAGGATAAGCAGGATTTACCATTTGTGTTAAAATATGCTAATGTTGTTAATATGTCATTTATAAATTACCCAGAAGATGTTGTGAGATTACTTGGTAATCTGAATTTAGAGAATTTGAATCGTAAACTTGGAATAATATTGAAAATTGAAACTCAATCTGGATTTAACAATCTTTTGGATATATTGCTTGAAGCTATGCAGGTCTATCCAGTTGGCGTTATGATTGCAAGAGGAGATCTTGCAATCGAACTCGGCTGGAATCGGATTGGCAGAGTTCAGGAAGAAATCCTTTCGCTTTGCAAAGCAGCTCATATCACAAGTATTTGGGCAACTCAAGTTTTAGAAAATTTGGCGAAACGAGGAATTCCATCTCGTGCAGAAATCACTGATGCCGTTAGAGCTCACCGCGCCGACTGCGTTATGTTAAATAAAGGTCCGAGCATCATCAAAGCAATGTGTCTGATTGACTCGATTCTTAAAGATATGAAATCAACATCCCTGGCATTAAAACCAGCTGTGGAATGATAAAAATGTATGATTTAATCATTATTGGAGGCGGTCCTGCGGGACTTACTGCTGGCTTGTATGCAGTTCGGTATAAATTGAAAACGATACTTATCGAAAAAGATTATTTCGCTGGTGGACAAGTTTTAAAGACAGAATATATTGAAAATTATCCTGGATTTGATGAGCCAATTTTAGGACAAGAACTTGCATCAAAAATGGAAAAACAAGCGGTTTCATTCGGACTGAAAATCAAAACCGAATTTATCACTTCTGTTAATTTTCTCGATAAAATTAAAATCGTTCAAACTGAAAAAAATAGATATGAATCCAAAAGTGTGATAATATGTGCTGGTGCATCGCCAAAATTGCTTGATGTTCCTGGCGAGAAAGAATTTATTGGAAGAGGTGTCTCATATTGTGCTACTTGCGACGCTCCGTTTTTCAAAGACAAAATTGTCGCGGTTGTTGGCGGTGGAAATACTGCAGTTGAAGAAGCGGTTTTCTTGACAAAATATGCAGAAAAGGTCTTTATGATTCATAGAAGAGATGAATTGCGAGCTGATAAAATCGTCCAAGAAAAAGCATTTTCGAATAAGAAAATAAAAATTATTTGGGATTCTATTGTAAAAAAAATCTGTTTTGAAAATCAGGATGACAAGCACATAATTCTCTATAATAAAATTAAGAAAAGTGAAAAAAAACAAAATCTCGATGGAATTTTTATATTTACTGGAATTTCGCCAAATACCAAACTTTTCCAGAATCAGATTGAATTGACAAAAAATGGATTTATTCCTCCTCAACCAAATTCTTCAATGAAAACAAATATACCAGGAATTTTCGCAGCTGGTGATGTCCGAGATAAAAAATTAAGACAAATTATTACCGCTGCCGGTGAAGGCGCACTCGCAGCTTTCGAAGCTAATAAATTTATAACTGAACAATAAATTGAAAGGAAAAAAAATGGCATTAGAATTAACAAATGACAACTTTGATAAGGTTGTCAATTCCGAAAAAGTTGTGTTAGTCGATTTCTGGGCAAGTTGGTGTATGCCCTGCAAAATGATGGCTCCAATCCTCGAAGAAATGACAAACGAATATGATGAGAATAAGGTCGCAATTACGAAATGTGATGTGCAATCCGAACCTCAAATTGCTCAGAAATTTAGCATTGTGAGTATTCCTACAATGCTTATTTTCAAGGATGGAAAAGTTATGGACCAAATTATTGGCGTCTCTCAAAAACAGGTTTTGTTAGATAAAATAAATCAATATTTATAAAATAATTTTTTGAATATTTTATTTAAATATGAATTTGGTGAAAATAAAATTTGTCCTAAATGGCAAGGCAATTGAAAAAAATGTCGACCAAAGTAAGCGACTTTTAGATTTAATCCGAGATGATTTTGGATTGACTGGCACAAAAGAGGGTTGCGGTGCCGGCGAATGTGGTGCTTGCACTGTAATCGTCGATGGCGACGCGGTTTGCTCTTGCTTGATTCTTGCCGGTCAAATTGAAGGTAAAGAAATTCTCACAATCGAAGGCGTTCAAAAAGGTGACGAATTATCAGATTTGCAAAAAAATTTCATAAAATTTGGGGCAATTCAATGCGGATTTTGCACACCAGGAATGATTATGAGTGCAACTGCCTTTTTACAAAAAAATCCAACTCCATCTGAAGAGGAAATCAAAAACGCAATTGCCGGAAATCTCTGCCGATGCACTGGATACAAGCAGATAATTCAAGCAATAAAAGCAACTGCAGAAAACTCTAAATCAAATCTATAAATTTACAGATTTTTTAGGATATAAAGTAATTTCGCTGAGTTTTCTGTGGTAAAAATAATGCAGCCAATTTCTTTTGAAAAACTAACCAAATGGATATTTTCAGAATTTGAATTTCACAGAACAATCTTTGGAATTCCTGAAAAAAATTTCTTCCGCAAAAATAACAAAAAATATGTAAATTTTTTTGGTGAAAAATTAGAAATTCCGCTCGGACCTGCCGCTGGTCCTCATACGCAACTTGCCCAAAATATAATCACCGCATATCTTTGTGGCGGAAGATTTTTTGAGCTTAAAACTGTCCAAATTCTGGATGAACTTAAAATTCAAAAACCGTGTATTTCCGCTGTAGATGAAGGTTACAATACAGAATGGTCGACAGAACTAACGACAGAACAGGCATTTGAAGAATATTTGAAAGCGTGGCTTCTTATTCATATCCTTCACAAATTTTTCAAACTTTCTCTATCCGAAAAACCGAAAATCATCTTTAATATGAGCGTCGGATATGATTTGGAAGGAATTCAATCTTCAAAAATTAATACATTTATTGAGAATATGAAAGATGCTTCTAAAAGCAAATTTTTTTCAGAATACAAATCGATTCTGCTGAAAAAATTCCAAACCCAAAAATCATTTGAAATCGATTGGAAAAAATATATCGAAAACATCTCTCCAAATATTTCAAATTCCGCAACTCTCTCAACAATGCACGGTTGCCCTTCAGATGAAATAGAGAATATTTGTAAATATCTGATAAAAGAGAAAAATCTTCATACTTTTGTAAAATTAAATCCCACTTTACTTGGTTACAAATCGGTGAAAAATATCTTCAAAAAAATGAATTTTCACAATATTGAATTGACTCAAAAAACATTTTCTGACGATTTGCAATTTGCAGATGCGATGAAAATCATAAAGGAATTGTATGTTTTTTCGCAAAAAAATAATAAGCAATTTGGTATCAAACTTTCAAACACTTTGCCCGTCATTAATTTAGCGAAAAATCTTCCCAGCAATGAAATGTATATGTCCGGAAAATCGCTCTTTCCTATTACCATAAATCTCGCTTCAAAAATTTCTTCTGAATTCGATGGCGACATAAAAATCTCATATTCTGGTGGTGCGAATTTCCACAACATAAAAGATATTTTTGAAATTGGAATTTCGCCGATTACACTCGTCACAAATCTTCTAAAACCTGGTGGCTATCTGCGTCTAAAACAGTTATCCGAAATTATAGATTCAGAAATTGAACGAAAAATTATTTCTAAAATAGATTTTCAGAAACTTGAAAAATATTCGAAATCTATAATTAAAAACTCAAAATTTTATAAAGCAGAATTGAAGCATTGGCAGGATTTATTTTCGCAAAAAGATTTACCACTTTTTGATTGTACAAATGCACCTTGTGTGGAAATTTGTCCGATTCATCAAGACATTCCGGAATATATCGATGCGATTGAAAATGGTGAATTTGAGAAAGCGCTAAAAATTATTCTCGAAAAAAATCCGCTTCCACATATTACAGGATTTATTTGCGACCACAAATGTCAACTTCGTTGCACTAGAAATTTTTATGAAGAATCGTTACTCATCCGCGATTTGAAACGAATTGCAGCCGAAGAAGGATTTGAATCTGCTATAAAAAATTTAGATTTTGTCGAGAAAAAAATCAACATAAAAGTTGCAATCATTGGAGCAGGTCCGTCTGGACTTTCGGCAGGATATTTTCTTGCTAAAAATGGATTTGATGTCACGATTTTTGACAAGAAAGATAAGCCAGGCGGAACAGTCCAAAGTGTTATTCCAAATTTTCGGATTCCTCAGAAAGCAATTGAAAATGATATAAAAATTATCAAAAAAATTGGAGTAAAATTCCAGTTTGGAGTAGATAAAAATTTTTCAATTCAAAAACTAAAAAGCCAGAAATTCAAATACATTTATCTTGCAATCGGCGCTACAAAATCAAGAGAAATAAAATTGGAAAATGGAAATCATAAAATTTATGATGCAATAGGATTTTTGAAGAATTTCAAAAAGCAAAAAAATTCAATTTATTTAGGAAAAAAAGTCGCTATTATTGGCGGTGGAAACTCTGCAATAGATAGTGCCAGAAGTGCTTTGCGAATAAATGGAGTTGAAAAAGTTTTCATCATTTATCGACGAACCAAAAAGTATATGCCTGCGGATTTTGATGAACTAAATGTTGCAATTGATGAAGGAATTATTTTCAAGGAACTTCTCTCCCCCATCTCATTCTCAAATGGAATTCTGAAATGTCAGAAAATGAAACTTGGAAAATTCGCGGAAGATGGAAGAAGAATATCTGCGCCAATGCAGAGTGAATATGAAACTTTTGAAATCGATACAATTATCTCCGCAATCGGCGAAATGGTTGATGAAAAAATTCTTTCTGAAAACAAAATAAAAATCAATGCTAACAAATTTGAAACAAATACAAAAAATGTTTTTGTCGGCGGAGACGCGCTTCGCGGACCTTCTACTGTAGTTCGAGCAATTGCAGATGGAAAAAAAGTTGCTGAAATTATTTTAAATAAAGAAAAAATTTATCAGACAAAAAACACTTTTTCTTGTTCACAAAATGAAGAGAATATCATTCCCAATCATAGCGATATCAAACCAAAAGTCGATAATTTGAATTCTATGAAAAATGCGGAAAAAGAGGCAAAAAGATGTCTGAAATGCAACTTGATTTGCAATCGATGCGTGGATGTCTGTCCAAATCGTGCAAATATTGCAATTAAAATTAACCACGAATATTCGCCAACAGACATAAATTTTGATTTTAATGATTTATTTCAGATACTTCATATTTACGAAATGTGTAATGAATGCGGAAATTGTGAAACTTTTTGCCCTTATGAAGGTGCTCCATATAAAGAAAAATTCACGCTTTTCTGGAATGAAAATAATTTTAGAAAATCTAAAAATAATGGATTTTATCTGAAAAGTGAAACAGATTGTATCGAATTTGAAGTTAAATTTAGTTCAAGAATTTTTAATATAAAATACGATAAAACTGGCAAAATTTTATCTGATTATTCTGAACAAAAAATTATAGAAAACAAAAAAATTCAAAATATTTTTCAGATTATTTGGTCAACATATGAAAATTATAAATTCTTGTTTGCAACTTAAAAGGATAAAAAATGTCTGACGAGATGAAAGTTGCTTGTGAAAATTGCACATTTTGGAAAAACCGACATTGTGAAAATTTCTCTTCAAAGTGGTTTGGGATGGTCGTTTCCAAAATGCAAAACTGTGGAAAATTCAAAGCAAAAAAAATAGAAAAAAAAGAAAAACAAAATACAAAAAAAATCAAAAATAAATTATCTGAAAAAAAATAAAAAATAAGTTGACAAAATTTTTAAAATTCATAAGGATGACGCTTATTATTTTGAATAAAAGTTGAATGAATTTTTTGAAAATAAGATGATAATATAAAAACGATTTATGTAGGAGATTTATGTTTGTAAAAAGAGGATCTGAAAAAAGAATGGGCGGCAGGAGACACAAACAAATTTTTGTGGAGATTGATAGAAGATGTGGGCGCGAGAGACGATCTGGATTTGACAGAAGAAAAGATTGATATGTGAAAACGAAATTGATTTAGTTCTTAAAAAAATTAAAATCCTTCAATCATAACTTGTGATTGAGGATTTTTTTTATTTCTAAGTACAATTTTGTCTTGACAAAAAAAATCAAATTAGAAAATTCAAAAAAAATATAAAATTAGGAGATAAAAAATGAGAAGCAACAAATTTTTAGGACGCGACTGGCTTAGCCCAGAAATTGATTATACGAAAGAAGAATGGGAAACTCTATTACGATTAGCGGAAGATTTGAAAACTCGTTATGCATTGAATGAGGATACATCACATATTTTAAAAGGCAAAACACTTTACACAATGTTTTTTAATAGTTCACTTAGAACCAGAAGTACATTTGCTGCAGGAATACAGCAACTTGGTGGATTTCATGTAGACCTTGAACCAGGAAAAACTTACACACCTGCTCGTAAAGGTTTTGAAGTTCCTTACAAAACAGAACGGATATGTGACGTTGCTCAGGTTCTTAGCAGGACAGGAGATGCTTTAGCTATTCGTATGTATGGCAAGCCTTCTCAGTGGATTTATGGTTTTGCTAATGAAACAATGAAGGAATTTGCACACTATTCAGATATTCCAATTATTAATATGGAAGATGATAAATATCATCCCTGCCAGGCTCTGGCAGATATGCTTACAATTAAAGAAAAATTCGGTGATTTCAAAAAGAAAAAATTCGTTATAAGTTGGGCATATTCTGGTTCCACCTCAAAACCATTTGCAGTTCCGCAAAGTTTAGCACTGGCTCCTTCTCTTCTTGGGATGGATGTAGTTCTGGCTCGACCAAAAGGATTTGAACTCGATCCGGAAGTTACAAAACAATGTCAGGCATATGCCGCTCAAAATGGCAGCACTTTTGAAGAAACTGATGATATGGAAGCTGCATTTGAAGGTGCTCACGTTGTATATCCAAAATCGTGGGGCGCTCTTCCTTACTTTGCAGAAATGGATGCAAATGGTAAAAAGATCAGAGAAGAAAATCTGGATGGAATGAAAGATCTTTTTGAAAAGAATAAGCATTGGATCTGTGATGAAAAGAAAATGAAACTTATCGATAAGAATGGAATTTATATGCACTGTCTTCCTGCCGATAGAGATATGGAAGTTACTGATGCAGTTATCGATGGTCCACAAAGTGTGGTTTATGATCAAGCGGAAAACCGTCTTCATGCTCAAAAAGCAATTATGGCACTATTAATGGGTGGCAGGCTGTAAATTAAAAACTAAAAAGATGAAATGGAAAATTCAAAATGAAAGGTGATGATATTTCTCAAAGGTTCATTGAACTTGCAGTTCGAGTTATTCGGTTAGTAAAAGCTTTACCAAAAGATTTTGTGGGAAAGCATATCGGAAATCAATTGCTAAGATCAGGTACTTCTGGCGGTGCAAATTATGAAGAAGCTAGAGGTTCTGAAAGCAATGCTGATTTTATCCACAAATTAAAAATATCTCTTAAAGAGTTAAGAGAATCTATCTTTTGGATTAATGTAATTGGAAAAGCAAAATTAATCCCAACTAATAAGCTCGAGGAGATACTTCAAGAATTTAAGGAATTATCAAATATAATTGCTAAGTCAATTATTACTACTCAGAAAAAAAAATGAAACGTTTTTTATTTTTGATTTGTAATTTTCTATTTTATAATTAAAAAGGAGATATTATGCAAATAGATATGAAAGGAAAAGATGTAGTTTGCACTCAAGAACTTAGTGTTGATGAGATCAATGCATTGTTAAAATTAGCCAAAGAGATGAAAGCAGACCGTTATGGAGATAAATATAATCAACTTTTAAAAGATCAGACTTTTCTGATGTTCTTTTTTAATCCATCACTCAGAACACGAATTTCATTTGAATCTGCTGCAACAGAATTGGGTGGTCATGCACAATTTTTAGAGCCCAAAACTATGCGTCTGAAAAAAACCAGTAAAGGTGTGGAAGTACAAGCGGGCGAAACAATTGAAGATGCCGCTCAAGTTTTGGCAAGATACGCTTGCGGAATGGGTATCAGGATTCTGGAAACTTCCGTGGAAAATTATGGTGATGGCAATGCTCTTTTACGCGAATACGCAAAATGGATGGATGTGCCAATTATCAATATGGCAGATGATAAATACCATCCTTGTCAAGGACTTTCTGATGTGATGGGAATGCAGGAGCATAAAGGTGATTTGAAAGGTAAAACCATTTTGATGACTTGGGCACATGGAGCGCTTGCACGCTCATATTGTTCTGTTCATGAAAACTTGCTCATAACTTCTCGTTTGGGAATGAATGTAAAACTTGCCTATCCAAAAGGTTATGATCTTCCTGAAGAAGAGATTGCAAAAGTGAAAGCAAATTGTGAAGCTAATGGAACAAAATTCGAAATCGTCAATGATCCTGATGCTGGTTATACAGATGATGTGGAATTTGTTTATTCACGCAACTGGTTCGGACCGGATTTCTATGAAATTGGTAAAGAAGCAGAAATTGCTCGAGCCAGCAAAATGACTGATTGGGTTTGTAATCAAGAAAGAATGGATCGAACAAAAGACGCACTTTACATTCATCCAATGCCTGTTGATCGAGGCAAAGAAGTTACCGATGAAGTTGCCAGTGGTCCAAATTCCATCATTACAGATATTGCAGAGAACAGATTACATACACAGAAAGCAATTATGGCAATGACCATTGCCGGTATGAAAGTAGATATTTAATTTGGAGAAAATGATATGAAAAAGGGATTAGCAATTATCGCAATCGGAGGAAATTCTCTGATAAAAGATAAGACGCACCAAACTGTAGAAGACCAGTATGACTGCATTTTAGAAACTTCCAAACATATTGTCAAATTGATAGAAAAAGGATTGAATGTTATCATCACTCACGGAAATGGTCCACAGGTTGGATTTATTTTGCTCCGCTCAGAACTTTCTCGGGACCAACTTCATCCGGTTCCGGTTGCTTCTGCGGGGGCAGATACACAAGGTGCAATCGGATATCAGATTCAGCAAACGCTCGGAAATCTTCTGAAAAAGAAAAATATCAAAAAGAGCGTTGCTACCGTAATCACACAGGTTCTTGTGGATAAAAATGATGTCGCATTCAAAATTCCAACGAAACCGATCGGTCCATTTTTGACCAAAGATGAAGCGGAAGAAAAAAAGAGAGAATTCAATTGGGATATCATCGAAGATGCTGGAAGAGGTTATCGCCGCGTGGTTGCATCACCAATTCCACAAAAAATAATCGAACAAGATGTAATTGAAAATCTGATTTCAGATGATTTCATTGTTATTGCTGTCGGCGGCGGCGGAATTCCGGTCATTAAAAATGAAGATGGAAATCTCAAAGGCGTCCCAGCAGTTATCGATAAAGACCGTGCTTCTGCGCTTTTAGCACAAAATCTCAAAGCAGAATATTTGATAATTTCAACGGCAATTGAACAAGTTTTTTTGAATTTTGGAAAGGAAAATCAGCAAGCAATTTCCAAAATGACACTCGCAGAAGCAAAAAAATATTGCACGGAAGGACATTTTCAAAAAGGAAGTATGCTGCCCAAAATAGAATCTGCTATCGAATTTCTGGAAAGTGGCGGAAAAGAAGTGATAATCACAACTCCGGCATTAATTGTGGATGCAGTTAGCAATAAAGCAGGCACAAGAATTATTCCATAAAAATGTACTATTACCAATGTTTCACTTGCGGAAAAAAATGGGATGCAGATTTCATTGAATCAAATTTTCACTATCTTTGTCCAAATTGTGAAAACAAAAATCTTCCCGGAAATCCTCTAATAGGCGTTCTGCAAGTTTTTTATGATTATAATTCGCTGAAAGCAAAATATTCCAAAAACTTCTTCAGAAAAATAAAAACCGGAAATGTTTTTTTCTATCCTGATTTATTGCCAATTAGAAAAAAACTAAATTTATCTTTATTTGATTCTTTATCTCTTCCACAAAATAGTTTGAAGAAAATTAAATTCACTTCAGAAAATGAAATTTATCTTTTGGACGAAACTCACAATCCGACTTTTTCATACAAAGATCGTGCATCAATTTTGGTCGCAGCCAAAGCAATCGAAATTGGCAAAACCACGATTTGCACAGCATCTACAGGAAATGCTGCATCGTCAATTTCTGGAATTTGTGCAACTCTTGGCTTGAAAAGCAAAATTTTCGTGCCGAAAAATATTCCTGATGAAAAACTTCTGCAGATAAAAATTTACGGTGCTGATGTTCAAAAAGTGGCTGGAAATTATGACGATGCTTTCGATTTGGCAATCGAAAAATCCAAACAGAAAAATTGGTATAATCGAAATACTGCCTATAATCCGCTTACAATCGAAGGGAAAAAATCCGCGGCTTTTGATATTTTGCTGCAAATGAATTTTCAAATTCCAGACAAAATTTTCGTACCAACCGGAGACGGCGTAATAATTTCAGGAATTTATAAAGGATTTTTCGATCTGCTCAAACTAAATATAATCGAAAAAATTCCACAATTGATCGCTGTTCAATCTGAAGGCAGTTCTGCAATTATAGATTATCTTCAAAATGGAAAATTTATTCTGAAAGAATCAAATACAATTGCAGACAGCATTTCTGTGAATGCTCCACGAAATCTTTATCTTGCCACGGATTGCATCGAAAAAAGTAATGGCTTTGGAATAAAAGTAAATGATGACGAAATTTTGAAATCTGAAAAATATATTGGAAATAAATTTGGAATTTTTGTCGAGCC
>JACNJR010000007.1 GCA_014382495.1 Candidatus Cloacimonadota bacterium
GTGCTCCAAGTTTTTCCAACATACCTACTTACAAAGCCTCTTGCATTGGCATTCCGCTCGCAGATGCGCTTATTACTCTTGCCGCTGTTGACCCTTGCTATTGCTGCACGGAAAGAAGTTTGAAAGTTTTAGATAAAAATGGAAATCCTATAAAACAGAATTTGCTATCAATTTCTCGCGAAAAAACAGCGAAAATTAAACAAAAATTTTTCCAAAACGATATATCTCCATTAGAGAAAATATTTAGACCGTCTTAAACAAGAAAGGGAAATAAATGTTAAGAAATTATCTGACTTTAATCGTGTTGATTCCGATGGTTGTCACGATTTTGAATATAATCTTTCCAAAGATTCTGAAAAAAATTTTTACCCTTCTCGGCTCTTTCGCAACTCTATATTTTAGCATAAAAATCTTCTCAGCACAAAATCTTAATTTTTCGCTTCTCGGCAATGAAATTTTACAAGTTGATACGCTTTCGAAATTCATTTTGCTATTCATCAACATTCTCAGCTTCATCATTCTGATATACTCTTTGAAAAATGTAAAACCCGATTTTGAGAGCAAATTTTTTCTGCTTTTTCCAATAACTATCGCTTTTTGTAATGGAGTCACGGTAAGTGCAAATACTCTCACTTTCATTATTTTTTGGGGACTTTCCGGTTTGGCAATTTATCTTTTTGGATTATTGAAAGGAAAACCAGCGGCAGAGAGTTCCAGAAAAGCGTTTATCGTTATCGGAGCGTCGGATGTTCTGCTGATTGTTGGCTTACTTTTACTCGCCACATCTACTAATATTTTTTCCGGAAATATCTTCGCAATCAATGTCTCGCTCGTCGGCAACGGAATAATTTCTTATATTGCATTTTTCTGTCTTTTATTGGCAGCATTTGCGAAAGCCGGCGCATTTCCGATGCATACTTGGGTTCCGGATTTCGCCAAAGATGCTCCAATCGAAAGTGTCGCCTTTCTTCCAGCTGCATTGGATAAACTTTTAGGAATTTATCTCCTTGCCAGAATTATGATGAATTTTTTTAAAATTCCATTTTTTGTAAATGGCATCGTGATGGCACTTGGTGCGATTACAATTATTGTGGCTGTTATGATGGCTCTCGTTCAGCACGATTTAAGGAGGCTTTTGGGTTATCTTACGGTAAGCTCTGCAGGTTATATGGTTTTAGGTTTAGCAACCGGGAATTCTGTTGGTATTGCTGGCGGACTTTTTTATATGTTAAATAGTGCTATTTGTATGAGTTGTCTCTTTATGGCCTATGGTAACGTAGAAAAGCGGACTGGAATTGCGGATTTGGATAAGTTGGGTGGACTTGCACGCAGAATGCCATTGACTTTTATTGCCGCTTTAATTGGAGCTCTTTCAATTTCAGGAATTCCGCCATTCAATGGATTTTTCTCCAAATGGATGGTTTATCAAGGCGTTCTTCAGACCGCATCAGAGCAAAATCATATTTGGCAAATCGTTATCAATACTTGCCTTCTGCTCGCAGTTTTCGGAAGTGCGCTTACTCTCGCAAGTTTTATGAAATTTATCCATTCAATATTTTTAGGTAAGTTGCCGAAAAAATTAGAAAACACGAAAGAAATAACTTTCAATAACTGGTTTGCCACAATGTTGCTTTCATTACTTTGCGTGATTTTCGGACTCTTTGCTTTTGCAATTCCGGTGAAAATGTTCATACTTCCAATTTTAGGACCGACAACAACTTTGAGTAACATTCTGCTCGGATTTTATAGTTCCACAACAATAATTTTTCTTTTCATTGTCTCCATAATTTTGGGTTTGATTGTTTATCTGATTTTCAAAAAAATTCGTTTTGACGATGAATATGTCGGTGCCAAACCGACCACAGAAGCGAACAGAATCACTGGCGTTGACTTCTATAACGATATAAAAGAGATGCGTCCATTCAAGCAGATTTATGCATTGGCAGAGAAAAAATATTTTGATATTTATAATTTAGGAGCAAAATTTTCGTTGTGGTTCGGTGATATTTTTCATAGATTACACACAGGTTTATTGCACACTTACGCCATTTGGACTCTGGCGGGACTTGTGATAATCACACTAATTTTAATAAGTGCTTTATAAATATTTAGGAGGAAATGGTGCCAGTTGAATTATGGCTTTATTTTATTTTGACGGTGATGATTGTCGGCTCTATCGCTTGTCTTGAGATTAAGAATATTCTCTCTTCAATTATCACTATTGGAATTGTCGGATTAGCGTTATCTCTTGCTTTTCTCTTTCTTGGAGCGCCAGATTTGGCTCTCGTCCAATTCGTATTTGAAATTCTTTGCGTGATTATTCTTATCAGAGCGTTTGCAAAGCGTTCTGTAAAATTGACTGCACTGAAACGCGATATTCCCGAAACAGTCATTGCGGTCGTTATTCTTGCTGGAATATTTGTCTTGAGTATTTTCGCACTGAAAGAGTTGCCATCTTTTGGAAAACCTATTGTTTCTGTTGCAGAGCGTTATCTTACGAAAGCGGGAATGGAAACCGGCTCGCAAAATATTGTTACTTCGATTATTTTGAACTATAGAGTTTACGATACTTTAGGCGAATTAACAGTTTTATTCACGGCAATTTTGGGCTCAATGACCATATTACGAAAAATCGGAAGGAAGAAAAGAGATGCAAAATAAATACGCAGACGAAGGTATGTCTCTGATAGTAAAAACGATTACGCGATTTACTGTGTGGCTGATATTTTTGTATGGTTTGTATATCTTTATTCACGGGCATCTTTCGCCCGGCGGTGGATTTGCGGGCGGTGTGATTATTGCCCTATCTTATGTTCACTTGACGCTCGCTTATGGGAAAAATTTTGTGAGCGAGAGAATTAACCGAAGCGCGATGCATAATTTAGAAGCATTATCTGCTATTTTTTATATTTTGATTGGATTAATCGGATTGTATATTGCGGAAAATTTTTTGCAAAATTTTCTCGGAAAAGGAACATTGTATCACATTATTAGTGCAGGATATATTCCCATTTTGAATCTTGTTATCTGCGTCAAAGTTGGAATGGGATTGTATCTCGTCTTCTATTATCTCGCATCTTATCAGGTCAAAAAAACGGGGGTAAATTAATTATGATACTTTATTTGATGTGCTTCTTTCTCTTTCTTGTCGGACTTTATGGAGCGATTACAAAGAGAGATTTGATAAAAATTATTTTGGCAATCGGGATAATGGGCTATTCTGTAAATTTGTTTCTGATTTTAATTGCATATCGTTCTGGTGCTTTGGCTCCGATTTTGGAAAAAGGTTTAGAATTTTCTATGGTAGATCCACTTCCGCAAGCACTTGTCCTAACATCAATCGTAATTGAACTCGGAATAACAGCATTGCTGGCAGCTTTGGCAATCAGAATTTATGAAAAATATGATACTTTAGATATTACGAAAATCAGGAGATTAAAAGGATGATATTATCACAATTTATTTTTGTGCCGCTATTTGCAGCATTTCTTATTGCTCTCGTTGCTCGTAAAAGAGAGAACATTGCGACAGCAATTGCGTTGATAGCAACCGGTTGGATTTTTATTTTCTCATTGATTGCGTTTTTCAAATTACCAGCAGAAGCAGGAATGATAATGAAAACTACAAGCGGTTGGAAAATACCGTTCACGATTGCACTTGTCCTCGACCATCTCTCCGCATTTATGCTAATCGTCATAAATTTGGTGGCTTTTTTCTCTGCGTTTTATGCAATTCAGTATATCAAACATTTCACAGGAAAATGGAATTTCTTTGCACTTTTTATGCTTATGCTTGCGGGAATGAACGGTGTTGCACTTACCGGCGATTTTTTCAATCTATATGTATTTATGGAAATATCTTTGATTTCCGCTTATGCACTCGTTGCGTTTGGCACAGAATCTGAAGAGCTCGAAGCTTCGTTCAAGTATGCGACAATGGGTGCAATAACTTCCACAATGATTCTTTTCGGAATTGGAATTTTGTATAGTTTTACTTCAACTTTGAATATGGCTCAAGTTGGACAGACAATTCAGGCAAATCCTTCCAACAAATTGCTCTTTCTCGTCTATGGATTATTCATTGCCGGTTTTGGACTAAAGACCGCTCTCGTTCCTTTTCACGCCTGGCTTCCCGATGCTCATCCATCCGCTCCTGCTCCAATCTCCGCTATGCTTTCAGGTGTTTTGATTAAAACTTTGGGTGTCTATGCTCTGATTCGTATCTTCTTTAATATTTTCGGAGCGCCACCAGTCGTTTTGACAATTTTGCTTCTTCTCGCAACACTATCAATCGTAATTGGCGGTTTTTTATCACTTGTGCAATGGGATTTCAAACGCTTACTCGGTTTCAGCAGCATCAGCCAAATCGGTTATGTGATTCTCGGATTTGCCCTCGGAACAAAACTCGGAATTCTTGGCGGCGTCCTCCATCTCTTATATCATTCTATATTTAAATCACTACTATTTTTAGATAGCGGAGCCGTCGAATATGCAACCGGAGAAAGAGATATCAGAAAACTTGGTGGACTGGCAAAAAAAATGCCCGTAACTTCATTCACAAATATGATTGGCACATTATCGATTGCCGGAATCCCACCATTCAACGGATTTTTCAGCAAATTGATAATAATCATCGCTTGCTTTGCTGCTGGACATTTTGTGATTGGATTTATTGCTGCTTTGGCAAGTATCGTTACTCTTGCATATTTCCTGAAAGTCCAAAAACACGCTTTTTATGGCGAGAGCAAATTAAAAAATAATTTCGAAAAAGTTCCATTCACACTAAAAACTTCTATGATAATTCTCGCTGTTTTGTGTCTCGTCTCTTCGCTACTTCTGATTCCATCCGTAAGACAAACGACCGTTCAGCCAATAGTTGATGCGGTCTGGAACGCAACGCAATATATCGATAAAATTGTACCATTTCTTGGGAGTGTATAATGAAATTAAAAACTAAAAGTCGTATCGCAGTTTTTTTCCTCGCTTACATCACCTGGATTTTGATTACGGTGAAATTCACTATCCCATCTCTTCTTGTCGGTCTGGTTTTTTCGATTGTTACTGCGATTGTGGCAGGTGAAATTCTTATAATTACAGAAAGAAAATTTCATTTAAATCGAATTATTTATACTATTGCTTATATTTTAAAATTGTTTTGGGAGATGCTGAAAGCGAATTTGCATGTCGCTTATATCGTGATTCATCCAAAATTGCCCGTGAAACCTGGCATTGTTAAAATAAAAACAAAATTGAAAAGGGATTCCGCTCTGACGATGCTTGCGAATTCGATTACTTTAACGCCGGGGACCTTAACGGTGGATATTGATAAGGAAAATCAAATTTTATATATTCACTGGATTGATATTGTTGCTACAGATATAAAAACTGCCACAGAATTGATTGGCAATAAATTTGAAAAATTATTGGAGGAAATTTTTGAATGAAAACTTTTAAATGGATAATCGGTTTTCTAATAATTATTGTAGCCCTCTTTATCAATTTCTTCATTTTTACAGAAATTCCATTTAATTACAAGCTGATAAATGTTCTGATGTTTTGCACCATATTCATTATGATTCGAGTCGTAAAAGGACCTTCTGTGGCTGATAGAATTGTTGCCATTGATATTTTGGGAATTTTAATCATTGGAATTTGCGCCATTCTCGCCATCGCACTTAAAAGGTCATATTATATTGATATCGGAATTGCATGGGGATTGCAGAGTTTCATCGGCGTATTAGCATTAGCAAAATTTTTGGAAGGGAGGTCTCTGGATGCCTAATAATCAAATAGTTGGATATATCTTCATTTGCCTGGGAATTTTGTTCGATTTTTTCGGCGTTCTTGGTTTAGTTCGACTTCCCGATGTCTACAACAGATTGCAAGCGGCAACGAAATGTGTTACTTTTGGCTCCGCTGGAATTTTAATCGGCGTATTTATCTATTCAGGATTTACTCCAACAGGATTTAAATCTATTCTCTGCGCAATTTTTGTTCTATTGACTTCTCCGGTTTCGGCACACGCAATTGCAAGAGCGGCTCACCGCGCAAGAATCAAACTTGCAGATGAAACAATTATCGATAAATATGAAGAAGATAAAGAATTAAAAGAAGGTTAATTATGATCTACCCAAAATTGCGAGAACTCAAAGAAGCATTGACATCACTTTTTACAAAACCATATACGCGGAAATTTCCTTTTACAAAAGAGCCATACAAACCTGCAGATGAGTTTAAGGGCAAACCGAAATTTGATGAAGAAAATTGTATCGGCTGCGGAACTTGCGCACAGGTCTGTCCAGCAGAAGCAATTGAAATGATTGATTCAATTGATGAAAAAAAACGAACAATGCGAATAAATTATACACACTGTATCTATTGTGGACAATGTGAAGAACATTGCATCACAGAAAATGGAATCAAATTATCAACAGATTATGTTACTGCTGTATTCAGTTCCGATAAAGATGCAGATTTTGAAAAGATTGAGAAAGAGATTCTGATTTGCCAAAATTGTGGAGAAATTATTGGTTGCAATGACCATTTGGATTGGCTTATTGAACGACTTGGACCCAAAGCTTACGCAAATCCTAATCTCCTTTCACAAATCCAAAAAAGATATTTCGATATTCCTGAATCCAAAATAAAATGCAAACTTCGCCGCGAAGATTATTATAAATTAGTTTGTCCAAAATGCCGTCATCAGATAGTTGTTGAGGATGTTTTCGGATAAAATAAAAGATTTAATAGATACAATTTCAGGCAAAAAAACCTTATTCATCGGATTGGGAAATTATCTTCGTCAAGATGATGCAATCGGTCTGTATATAGCAAAACGACTAAAGCAAGAACTCAATAAAAAAAATTTCCATTTCCTTTTAGCCGAAACCACTCCAGAAAACCATCTAAACTTTATTACCGAGATGAATCCAGAATATATTCTGTTTTTTGATGCCGCAAATTTTTCTGACAATGTCGGTCAAATCCGATTGCTCAGCCAAAAAGAGATAAGTTCATTCTCCACTTCTACGCATACGAGTTCGATACTTCTGATAATTGAGTTTCTGAAAAAATGTATTGATGCCGAATTTTTTGTTATCGGCATTAAGATAAAAAACAATAGTTTTGGAGAAGGAATTTCAGAAGAAACTTTACAATTAGCGAATCGATTTATAAAATTTTGGAAAAATGAAACAGGCAGAAATAATTCTTAAAGGTATTGTTCAAGGCGTCGGATTTCGCCCTTTTGTAAAGCGAACTGCATTGAAATTTGGATTATACGGATTTGTGGAAAATCGCGAATTTGGCGTCAGAATTATAGCAGTTGGCGACAATGAACCAATATTAGATTTCTACCTTGAATTACAAAACAAAGTTCCGCCAGTTGCCAAAATCATTAGTCATAAAATCATATTTTCTGACAAAATTTCTTTTTCGAAAAAAGATTTTTATATTGAATGCAGTCGCAAAAATGGAGAAATCTCCGCACTAATTCCGCCAGATATTGCAACTTGCGAAGTGTGTCTCAATGAAATAGATGATCCCAAAGACCGTCATTATAATTATCCATTTACAAATTGCACAAATTGCGGCCCGCGCCTTTCAATCATTCAATCAATTCCGTATGATCGAAAAAATACAACTATGCGAGATTTTGCGATGTGTGAAAATTGTGAACGCGAATATACGACAATTGAAGACAGAAGATTTCACGCGCAACCTACCGCCTGCCCAGAATGCGGACCAGAATTATCACTTGTAAAAAATGATGAAAACGGCTCGCAATTAATTGCACAAAAAGATGCTGCTTTGGTCGAAATTGTAAAACTCATAAAAGTTGGTGAAATAGTTGCTATAAAAGGTTTAGGCGGATATCACTTGGCTTGCGATGCCTTTAATATAAAGAGAGTAAAAGAGTTGCGAAAAGTAAAAAATCGTCCGTATAAACCATTTGCACTTATGGCAGATTCGATTTCTACGATTGAAAAATATTGTTATATTAGCCAGCCGGAAAGAGAAATACTGACAGGTCAGCAGAAACCAATAGTTTTGCTGAAAAAGCGAAATCCAGATATTTTACCTGAGATTGCGCCAGAAATTTCTCAACTTGGTTTTATGCTTCCCTACACTCCGCTTCATCATCTGATTATGAAAAATTTCAAAATACTGATTATGACAAGCGGAAATGTTGCTGATGAGGCGCTTGAAAAGAAGAATGAATCTGCCCAACAAAACCTGAATAAGATTACCAAATATTTTCTGATGTATAATCGAGAAATTTTCAATCGTCTTGATGATTCGATAATTAAATTTGCAGATGAACAGAAAATCTTAATTCGCAAAGCAAGAGGATTCATTCCGATTCCAATTAAGATAGAAAATCTTTCTGATTCTTCTCAGATTTTTGCTGCTGGCGCAGATATGAAAGGGAGTTTTGGACTTTTCAAAAATAATCTCTTTCTCGGAAGCCAGTATCTTGGCGATTTAGAATTTTCATCAAATATGAATTTTTATGAAGAGACATTGCGATATTTTCAGAAAATTTTTGAGATAAATCCGCAGATTGCAATTGCAGATTCACATCCAAATTATTTTTCTACAAATTTTGCTGAAAATTATGCAGACACAGAAAATTTACCGCTCGTTTTCGCTTACCATCATCTTGCACACATTTATAGTGTTATGGCTGAGCATAGATTAACCGAAACAATCGGCGTTTCGTTTGATGGAACTGGATTTGGCGAAGATGAACAGATCTTGGGTGGAGAATTTTTTCTCATTAAAAAATGTGAACATAAAAGAGTTGCGCATCTCAAATATCAGCCCGCAGTTTCTGGGAATAAAATGTCTAAAGAACCTTGGCGAATGGCTCTTATCTATCTTTTTGATTCTTGTCCAAAAGTGATTGATGATTTCATTTCTGAAAATAAATTTCCACAAAAAAAATTGATGCTTGAAGTTCTAAAAAAACAGAGCACAAAATTGCAAACTTCAAGTATGGGCAGATTATTTGATGCGGTTTCGAGCCTGCTATCTATCTGCCATTACAATAGTTATGAGGGCGAAGCTGCGATGAAATTGGAATCGCTTGTAATTTCAGAAAATAAAAAACCGTATAATTGGAAATTAGATTTTGAAAAAAATCCTTGGCAAATTGATGTTGACCAAACGATTCGAGAAATTGTAAATGAAATAAATAATAGTGCTAATAAAAACAAGATTTCGACAAAATTTCACTTTACAATTTTAGATATTATTTATCAAACTTGCCAAAAAATTCGAGATGAATTTGGAGTGGAAAATATTTCATTTTCAGGTGGAGTTTTTCAGAATGGATTTCTTGTGCAAATCATCAGAGAGAAATTCAAAAATAGCGATTTCAATATCTATTTTAATGAACAAGTTCCGCCAAACGATGCAGGCATTGCACTTGGGCAAATTTATGCATATTTGATGAAAAAAAATAATACTTAAAAGGAAGATAAAATGTGTTTAGCAGTTCCATATAAGATTATTTCAACCGATGACACAAAGGCGATTGCTGATGTTTTCGGTGTGAGAAAAGAGATTGACATTCGCGTAATTGAAAATGTAAATGTTGATGATTATGTGCTGGTTCATGCTGGATTTGCAATTCAGAAGATGAGTCAAAAAGAGGCGAAAATTACCCTAAAATTATTAAGAGAAGTAAGTGAAAAATCAATTTAAAGACAATCCGCAACTCTTGCCACTTCTTTGCAAAATCGATAAATTGATTGAATTATCCGAACGAAAAGGAAAGAGATTTAATTTTATGGAGATTTGTGGCACACATACAGTTTCCATCTTAAAACATGGCTTCAGAAGCTATTTTAAGGACAAAATCAAATTTATTAGTGGACCGGGTTGTCCGGTCTGCGTCACTTCGCAAAAGGATATGGACAGAGTAATCGCTCTTGCAAAAAGTGGAGTGAAAATCGCTACTTTTGGAGATTTAATAAAGGTGCCTGGCAGCCATTCAAGTTTGGAAGAACAGCAAGCACTTGGAAAACAGATTGATGTTGTTTACAGCCCATTGGATTGTTTGAAAATTGCAGAAAATGCCGACGAGGAGGTCGTTTTCATTGCGGTTGGCTTTGAAACAACAATCCCAGTAATTGCCAGTTTGGTCTTGGATGCTGAAAGGATGAATATAAAAAATCTCTCTATTTTAGCAATTATAAAGACAATTCCGAATGCGCTTAAATTTCTTCTCGCAAATTTGGAAACAGAAATAGATGGTTTTATCTGTCCCGGACATGTAAGCGTGATAATCGGCGAGCAACCGTATAATATCATTCCGGAAAAATATGGGATTCCCTGCGCTATTGCTGGTTTTGATCCAGTTGACATCGCACTTGGAATAGAATCATTAATTACTCAAATTAAGGATAAAAATCCAATTGTTGCAAATCGTTACAAACGAATGGTGAAGTTAGATGGAAATCCTGCTGCAAGAAATTTGATAAACGAAGTTTTTGAGGAAGACGATGTTGATTGGAGAGGTTTTGGAAAGGTTCCTGCAAGCGGATTGAAATTACGAAAAAGATTCGCAAAATTTGATGCTGATAAAAAATTTGATATAAAAGTTGAAACAACTTCGGAGCCAAAAGGTTGCATTTGTGGAGAAATTATTGCTGGGAAAAAACTACCTGCAGAATGCCAACTGTTTGCAAAAAAATGCACACCAGATTCACCCGTCGGTCCCTGTATGGTCTCCTTTGAAGGTTCTTGCGCAGCATTTTATAAATATGGAGAATGATATTAGCCACGAATTAACACAAATGAACACGAATTGTTTATTTTATTAAGTTAGTAAAAGTTCGTGTTTGTTAGTGGCGAATATATAATTATGGAACGAATATTATTATCTCACGGAAGTGGTGGAAAAAACAGCAAAAAATTGCTGGAATTTATCTACAATGGGCTTGGTAAAATCGTGGTAAATCTTGGTGAAGACAGCGGAATTGCAGAGATTCAATCCGAGAAAATTGCTATCACAACTGACAGCTATACAATAGAGCCAATATTCTTTTCGGGCGGAAACATCGGCAAACTCGCAATTTGCGGCACTTTGAATGACCTTGCAATGGTTGGAGCGATTCCAAAATATCTCACCCTAGCGTTTATTCTCGAAGAAAATTTTGCAATTGAGGATTTGAAAAAAATACTCTCATCAATCAGAAAAGAATCTGAAAGTGCTGGCATAAAAATTATTGCTGGTGATACAAAAATTGTGAGCAAAGGGAAGTTAGACAAGATTTTCATAAATACCGCAGGCGTAGGAACAATCGAACATTCACAAAATATCAATTCCAAAAATGCGCAGGTCGGCGATGCAATTATTGTTACTGGCGAAATTGGAAATCACGGCGCTGCAATTATGGCATACCGAAATGAATTTCAGACAGAATTGTGTTCTGATTGCGCGTCAGTTTCACCTTTAATCCAAAATTTATTGAATGCGAATATAGAAATTCACACTTTGCGCGACCCGACTCGTGGCGGACTTGCTTCCATTCTGAATGAGATTGCATCGGCATCTTCCGTCGATATAGAACTTGATGAACGCGAGATTCCCATCAATGATTCTGTGAATGGCATCTGCGATATTCTCGGGATGGATCCGCTCTATATGGCTTGCGAAGGTCGAGCAATTATTGTCTCACCAGAATCGGAAGCAAATAAAATTCTCAAAATCCTAAAAAAAACTGTTGCAGCCAAGAATGCAAAAAAAATTGGTAAAGTTACTAAAAAGTCAGACAAACCGCGATTATATTTGAAAACATTTATCGGTTCGAAAAGAATTTTACCACTACTTTCACGCGAATTGACTCCACGGATTTGTTGATTTTGGAGGGAAAATGAATGAAGAGATACTTTTAAAAAGATTGAAAACTTATCTTAATGCAATTGACAAGCAGATAGAAGAGTGTCGCGAAGAGTTGGTGAAAAGGGTGATGAGTCCTTCCAGCAGCTGCTGTCTTACTGGTGAGATTTCCGCACACCAATTTGATAAAAGAAGATTGCTTACTCTCTTTCCAGAGTTGGAGAGCAAAAAAACCTAACACCGTAATTAGACATTATTTATTTCCCATTCATTATTGACCCATAACCCGATTATTTTTATTTCAGGATAGTTGTTCTTTAAATACTTTATGGATTCTCTTATTTGTTTTTTCTGTATATCTTCATCGCAAGGGTTTCCTGCACAGTCATAATGTCCAGAAATAGCAATAAGTTTGGAGCCATGTTTTTTTATTGATATTTCAGTTCTTTCTATGATGGAATTAACGGATATTTTATCTTCATTATCAGCAAGAATTTTGCATGGACCAGGTTCAGTTATTGTGTCAACATAAGCGATGTTATAGTTTTCTTTTAAATATTTTATGATTGGTTCCTGTATTCTTCCATCCATACAATGAATCGATGTACCAAAAGTCATTTTTTGACCCCAATTTCAATTAATTTTATTTTGTCTAACGAATAAACTCACCGGCTTGTCCGCCAACGCTTTTCAGGCGGGCGGACGGCGAATTTATTCCACTAATTTTACCTATTTCACAAATCTTTATTTCTTATAAATTTGATTTTTTCTGTTTTGAAAAATGAAAGAAGGGTTAGTGGTGAATTGGGAAAAGGAAAACTCTTTATTCATTTACGATTAATTCATATTTATTCTTAAAGTTAGAATTATGATCGTTATTAAAGAATGGCAATCCTACAAGTCTATAATTTGGATTTTCTGCTTTTATGACTTTTTCAAATCCGTATTTTTCAGATATTTCTTCTAAAAACTTTTCTTTCCAGCCTTCTTTTCCTGTTTTGAAAGTTCCATCATCTCCAATATATTCATTTCCTTTTGGTTCAATAAATATTTGATAATAAAGCTCTGCTTTAAATCCACCATTTACTTTCTTCTTGTCTTTTGTTTTCAAAAAGAGAATAAAATCAGGTTGGAAACCTCTACCTTGTTCAAAATCATATATTTTATAGACTTCTTCGTTTCTTAAAAGATATACTTCTTTGTATTTCTGCTCTAAATTACCAATTGTTTCTTTGATAAATCCAATAAGTTCTTTTTCTTCACTTGTTCCATGAAATGAATCCAAAACATACCAGTTTTCAGTTTCTAATTCTTTGGCAATTCTTTCAGAATCTGCATCTGCTTCAATTGTTTTTGTTTTTGGCTCTGAGAAAAATTTCTTAAAATCGCCAGCGATGAAATCACTTCCGATTTTTGGTGCAATTTTGTCTTTGAGTTCCGCAAAAATATTGTCTAAAAACTTAATCACTAAACCTAACTTGTCGCTATTATCAATATCATAGTAATTTGTATTTTTACTAACAATTATTTTTACATCAAAGTCAGCGAGTTTATCTGTTTGTAATTCTTCAATACTTTCAATTTCCAATTCTTCTTTGAGTTTTTCAAATTGAAATAAAGAATTTTCCTGTTTTGCTTTGATATTGATAGCTTTTTGAACAATATGTTTTTCAATATCTTTGAATTTAATTGAAATTGTCTGTAATCCTTTTTCTTGTAAATTCAGTCTTTGCAAATCTTCTTGTTTTTCAAAATCCATTTCTTGTTCGGTTAATTCAAAACTTTTAATTCTATATTCAAATTCAAAATCTTCCTTTATATCATCAAGTGTCTTCTTTTTTCTGTTGGGATTATCAATCTGCTTGTTGTACCAAATCTTAGTTTCTTTATAGAATTTACTATCTTGAAAATCTTTTTTGAGTGCAAATGTTTTGATAACTTTATCATCTCTAATATATCCGTCTTTTTTTAATTCTCTTTTCAATTCATCAATATAACGATGGTCGCTAGTAGAGTAGAAGAATAATTCTTCTAAAACTCTCAATTCGTGTTTCAAGTCATCATCAAATTTTCTTTTATTTTTGATTTTATCATTAAAAGCAAAAGGAAAATATCTGACACCTCTTCCGATTAGTTGTTTTTCTGCAACAGTTGCACTTCCAGCTTTTCGTTTTCCTGTTTTTGTTTTGCCTTCATCTCTTCCTTCATAAAGTCGAACGATATCAAACAAATTCAACACATCCCAGCCTTCTGTTAATCTTTGAACCGTAAAAATTGCGCGAATATGATTATTTTTATCTTCTAAACTGTTGAGTAGTTTTTCTGTTTCTTCGTCTGTTTTCTCTTTTTTGGTTTTATTAGTTTTTGAATTGGTGATAATAGTGTTTTTTTCTTGATAACTTTGCTTGATCCAGTTTGCGACATCTCCAAAGTGTAGGTTTTCACTTTTGATAAATTCCAAAAGTGTTTCTGTTCTTGATTTTCCCATTTCAAAAAGAGATGGTTGTTTTGCTTCATGAATTAAATTGTCAATATTTTTTAAAAAAGCAAAATCTTGGTGTGTGATGCCATCAGTCAAGTTTAAAAAATCTTCATAATCTGCTTTTGATTCTTCAATCGTTTTGCTTCGGAATAGAATAACTGGCTTAAAATTCGTAATACCATTTTTTAGTGCAATTTTGTGTCTATACCACTGAAAAAACAGTGCTTGTAAAACTCTTTCCTTTTTATCAAGTGTTGATGAAATAAGATTTATTTCTTTGGTATATCCTGCACTTAAAAACTCTTTTAATCCGAATTTATAGATTGTTTTGTCTTCATATTTTTTAGATACTTGCTCGTTTGCTGGGATTGTTGCTGTAAATTCCAAAAGAACATTTTTATTTTCACTTTCCCCTTTTTTCTTCAAAATCAATTCAATAACAGTATGTTCCCAGCCCTTTCTTTCAATTTCGTCACGGCTCGTTTTTGCTGTAATTTCTGATGGAATGATTTCTTGTTGTCCGCTGTAATTTTTGGTGTCTGCATTTAAATGATGTGCCTCATCGGCAAGCATAATAATATTTTTTTTGTGTAAATCATCCAATGTAGTTCTGTTTTCTCGTTGTAAATGAATATCGTTATAGAGTTTTTGAATTGTGGTGAATTTTATCTCAATATTTTGTGGATTTTCACTAAAATTTTCCACTTTTTTGATATTTATTGTTTTATCATCAATCACAATTTTGTCTTTGAAAAGATATTTTGTATGTGTGCTATCAATAAAATTATTTTCTGTTTTATCTACAATGTTATTTTGATTTACAAAAAAGATGAAATGGCAATAACCTTGTTGGTAATAATACAAAATGGTTGCCGCCATTACTAAGGTTTTTCCTGTTCCGCTGGG
>JACNJR010000066.1 GCA_014382495.1 Candidatus Cloacimonadota bacterium
CATCAACATTTGTTGAAGCTTTTCCACCTTCAACAGGAAATTCATCAATAAGTCCAGCTGAATATTGCAAAATAAGTGCTGCGTCATAAGATGAAATATTTTCATCGCCATTCACATCGCCAGCAGTTATTTGGTCTTCTGTCCAATCTGAAATAAGTCCAGCGGAATATTGCAAGGTAAGTGCCGCATCGTATGATGTGATTAATGCGTCTCCGTTTACATCGCCGTAAATCGTTTCTGTATCTTGCGCGTAATAAAGTGCGCCCATATCCGCAATTGTTCCATCTGGATCTAATGGAGAATTTGGGTCGCCAGCATCTATGCAAGGTGAAGCAGAAGTCAAATTCCAATCAGCAGAAAGTCCATCAAAATCAGCTCCATCCCCAGCAGTTGGATTTGAGAAAAGTGGGTCTTCATCAATATTTCCCGTCCCGTCATATCCACCAGAAATACAGTTGTAACTAATTATTGGTTCGCCTAAAATAATGTGAAAAATAGTGCCATTGTCAATAACAATCGAATTTTTGATAGTTGGATCTGAACTAAACACAAACATCAAAGCAGTAGTTCCGAGATTATTTGCAATCGTATTATTTTCAACAGTTGGATTTGAGTCAGAAATGAAACTAAATGCGCCATATTTTCCTGAATTATTCACAATAATATTGTATGAAATTTCAGGACTTGAATTGGAGCAACTAATTCCGCCAGTCATATTAGAATTTTCATTGTTTGAAATAACATTTTCAGAAATTAGAACATCGTCAGAATTGTTGACTGCGATTGAAGCACCTGTCGAACTCATACTCGAATTGTCAAAAAATGTGTTTCCGATGATATCGACTTTAGAATTATTTACAGAAATTGCGTTTACAGTTGCGCCCGAAATTTGGCAATTGTTAATAATATTCGCTTCTGTGGTATATGAGAATTTAATTCCATCCCATACTGATTCGGTTGAGAAAATTATTGGTTCACCTTCAGAAGCATCTGCTAAAAGTTTTCCATAAACTGAGAACAAACTTCCATTATCAGAAATTATTTCGACGCCAGGTTCAATTTCAACAGTGCATCCTTCAGGAATTAACAAATCATCAGAAATGTTGTATGGGCTTAATTCTGTTCTCCATATTCCAGAAGTTTCTCCAGAAATATCTGATGTGTTTGAAACTACGACATAACTCATTTCTAAGACATCGGCAACTTCCGCGCCATCTGAAACTTGCAAATAGACATCATAAGTTCCTGGAGTTTCATAAAGATGATATGGATTTTCTTCCGAACTTGTTGTTCCGTCTCCGAAATCCCACAACCAACTGATTATATCGCCATCTGGCGAGTAAGACATACTTTGAAATTGGACACCAAGTGCGGGAGGTCCTGTTTGAATATTTGATGTTAAACTTGCGGAAATAACGAATGACGCAACTGCGTCTGGTACTGCATTTGTAGCATTTTGCCAATCATTTCCACCGTGCATATAGATATTTCCTGCTCCAATTACACCAAAGAAAGGCACATAACCGTTGCCAAAAGCACTGTAATAACCATAAACTTCAGTAGCGTATGGCATTACAACGCCAAGCTCTGGTTCCCAGTTGTAAGTTGCAATGTAATAAACTTCTTCTGGGTTTTGCTCATTCCACCAAGCTTCCATAAGAGGCGCCGCCTCTGTACAACCCGGTCACCAACTTTCGCCCCAGAAAATTATTATAGCTTTTCCTGAAGATGTCAATTCGTAAATTGAGTGATATTCGCCGTTACTGTCTGTCCAAGAGTAATCTTGGTCGATAACATCACCGACTTGATAAGCTCTTGACAGGTCAAAATCTGATTCAATTTCGCAAATTGTTTTACTGGCAAATAATGTCAGAGACATTAAAATTGCAATTGTTAACAGAATTACTTTTTTCATTTCTTTACTCCTTTTTTATTTATTAATAATTTTTAAAGCCAAAAGATTGACTATACTTTGCTAACTTTTTCCCAGAGTTATTGTTATAAAAAGTGATTCTACCTGTTGAACCAGCTTGATCACATATTTTTGCTAAGGTTATACCAATCCCAACTTTTGTGTCATAATCTAATGAATTCCAAAGAAAAGGATTTACCCAAGCTTCATTATAATCAATTTTAAATTTTTTTAAAAGACCTGAATCGTAAAGAACTTGTAATTCATCACTTCTTTTTTTTGTATAAGTTTCTGTTTTCTTTTCTTGTAATCCTTTTTTGCCAGAATCATAATGTACTTGCAGATCGTCAGTTCTTTTTATAGTATAAGTCGATTTAATATATTCAATTTGTTTTTTTGCACTTGCGCCCAATTGCGGATGGTTCTTTATCTTTTCAAATTCAGCCAAAGCTTTGTTTATTTTACCATCTTTACGATAAATCAATCCCAAATAGTAATGTGCTTGTGGATTATTTTGGTCATTTTTTTGCACTTCTGCAAGTTTATTTTTTGCTTTGGAATAATTTCCTCTTTCATAATAAATTTGAGCAAGAATCAATCCAATTTCTTCATCATTTTTAATATGATAAGAATTCTCAAAAGCGATAATCGCATTCTCTTCATCGCCTAAACCCTGATAAAAAATTCCCAAATTTTTATAAACTTTTCGCAAAATATAATCTTCCGGTTGCGTGGCAATATAATTATTATAAATTTTTATTGCTGACGTATCCTGCCCAATATTATGATACATCAAAGCAATTTTTTCCAAAATATCTACCTTTTTATTATTAATTTCAAATGCTTCAGAATAATATTTTATCGCATTTTGAAGGTCATTTTTCTCTTCGAATGCTTCGGCAATTTTCTTCTTTATTTTATATTTACTATAATTTTTATCAAAATCAACCAAAATTTGCAGAGCTTTATTTTTATTACCAAGTGTTTCATATATCTTATTTAATGCTAATATTACTTTACTATCATTAGGCTTTTTCTGTAATCTAAGATTGTAATATTTTATAGCTTTATTATATTGTTTA
>JACNJR010000029.1 GCA_014382495.1 Candidatus Cloacimonadota bacterium
CAAAATTGCTGCCGATAAACCCAGAAGCACCAGTTACTAATATTTTTTTAATTTAATCTCCTATTATTCCTGTTGTGTCAATGATACTTATAATTGTATCAACTTTTACCCTATTCACAAGTGTCCATGGTTTTACCAGTTCTATCCAATTTTCTATAATATCCACAGTATCAGTTAATCCATTTAAATAATTATTATTCAGAAATATGTATTTTTCCGGCTCAGGTGGTGTGTCACAATAATTCGAATTATGAATAATAAACTTTGAATTATTAAAAAAATTATTGTTTTCAATGTTAACCAAACAATCGTAATTATCATATCCTACAAAAGAAAACTGACAAAAACCATTATCTCCCCTAAAATTATTTAATTCTATTTTTATTTCTGATTGACCTGAATCCCGAGCTCCTGTTAATTTAATATCATAAAAATTATTAAATTCGTTGTTCGAAACAGAAGAACCTGGAACATCCCACAATTCTATTCCACTATTCATTTCTAGTTTGGAACTAAAAAAATTATTTTCTATTTCTCCGCTGAAATTATTTTCTATTTTAAAACCATTTACACAATCTAAGACAATATTTTTTTCTATTTTACCATATTCAACTTGATTGAAATGAATTCCTGCATACTCTGCATCTGAAATATCCCAACATAACAAATTACTAACTGTAGTCAATGTGACTTCGTAAGAATGGAATCCACATACACTATTTCGAAAAATACAATCTGCGATTGAAAATCCATCTATTTCATTATACAATCCAGTATTTGCCCAATCGAATTTCCCCCACTCGATCAAATCGTTTTTGATATTGCAATTTTCTGTAAGTTCCATTCTATGGTAAAGCTCGACTTCGTCGCGGTTTAAGGTATTGGGTATTGGGTCTTGGGAAAACCCATCATTTGATGTTACCCAGAACATATTGTTTTCTTCACCTTGAGCTGTGAGTGTGCCGTGGATGGTGAGATCAACTTCGGGATTTATGCGTACAACTGCACCGGGTTGTATTTCCAGATTAGTGTCGGGAGCAAAATTAATAGAGTTTTCTTCTTCGCTGCCAATTATGTAGTGGTGATCTGTTTGGAAGATCCAGTCTTCGGTTATGTCTTCTTGGTTGAGGTGGTGTTCTTCGTATAATGCTATATTTTCACTCAATTCATTATCACCTTTGCTTACGTTGATCTCATAAATATATTTGAATCCGAATGAATCTTTTATTGCAACTACATTGTATTTCCCTGTTGGAATATCATTTATATTGAAATGACCACTTGCATTTGTTGTTGTAGATTTTATTAAATTTCCAAATCTGTGGTCGAATTCTGTGTGCTGGTTTATGATTACACCAATGAGGGGATGGTCATATTCATTATTTATTTCAACAATTTTGGGATCTAATTCTGCGAGGTGATAAACTCCGATTGTAATTCCGGAATTATCTTCTTCTAATTCTAATAAGACAGTTCCTGAAAGATCACCCTGTTCTGGTGAAGTTGTGCAGGATTTACAGGAAATAATTAACAATAGCGAAAAGACATAGAATGACAATATTGCTATTTTCTTAAAAATATTTAGGAATGATTTCGTATTAAACATTCAACTTTCCCCAATTTACCTTATCCCAAATTCGTTCGTGAATATAATAGAAAATCATTTTAGAAATAGCTTCAACGATGCCAATACCAATTGAAATTGTTGCATTTTTTGTAAATGTAAATACTATTAAAATTGTAAGAAGTGAAGCCACAATTCTAAAACTGATTGTCTTTGCGACAGTCCTTTTATGCTTCTCTTTCATATTTATTCCTTCTATTTTTTCTCATCTTCTGTCGTCTTTTTCGCTTTTTCGCTAAGTCGCTAAATCCCATTTCTTCTTTTATCTCCTATTTTCTTCCCTCTACCTAAAGTTTTCCGATTCCCATCTTCTTCATTCTGTATTCAGTCTACCGACTACCGTCTCCATAAAATTCTAGGTACCAATCTATAAATTTTGTAATTCCTTCTTCAATTGAAGTGCTTGGATTATAATTTATCTCATTTTCTAAATTACTAATGTCAGCGTGGGTTTTTGGAATGTCGCCAGGTTGCAATGGCATCAGATTTTTTTTCACTTTTCTGCCTAATTTTTTTTCAATTACTTCAATGAAATCGGTTAACTTTACAGGCGAACTATTCCCGATATTGTATAATTTGAACGGCGCTTTTGATGTTCCGGGATTTGGTTTTTTCCCATTCCAATTTTTGTCTGGCTTCGGAATCCTTTTGATGATTCGTCTTATTCCTTCAACTATATCATCAATATAAGTAAAATCTCTTTCCATTTTGCCATAATTATAAATATCAATCGGTTTGTCCTCACAAATTTTTTTTGTGAATAGAAAATATGCCATATCGGGTCTTCCCCAAGGACCATACACTGTAAAAAATCTCAAACCTGTGGTTGGTATATTATACAAATGACTATAACAATGAGCCAACAGTTCATTGCTTTTTTTGCTCGTTGCGTATAAACTAATAGGATGGTCGACATTATCGTTCGTGGAAAGCGGCATCTTTTCATTCAGACCATACACAGACGAACTGCTTGCATAAACGAGATGTTTAATTTTATGAATTTTGCAGCACTCCAAAATATTATAGAATCCGATAATATTACTTTCCATATATGCATCAGGATTCAAAATACTATATCTGACACCAGCTTGTGCAGCTAAATTTACAACATAATCGAAATTATATTTTTCAAAAATCTCCAATAATTTCTGTTTCTCTTTCAAATCCAATCTGATAAATTTCAGATTATCATATTTATCACTTTGTGTAATTTCGTTGTAATGAATATCTTGAGTTTGAAAACCTAATTCCGCCAATCTGCCATATTTCAATCCGACATCATAATAGTCATTTATATTGTCCAGCCCGACAATATTGACGTTTTCACTCATCAATTTCTTGCATAAATGAAAGCCGATAAAACCTGCTGTGCCGGTTATTAATATCTTTGGACTTTTCATATTTTCCTTTTTCTACATTAAGAACGATATAAATTGTAACTATCTTTGTTTAGAGATAATAGAACATCGAATAATTCTTTATTTATCAATGCCTACAACAGTTTTTATCATTTTTCTGAAGAAATTATTGTATTTTTCTACTATTTCACTTTTTGAAATTGGGGCATTAATAATTTTCATTTAGATTCCACTTATTACCTTTTCGACAATATAATTTTTCTGTTCATTGGAAAGTTCTGGATAAATCGGGATTGAAAGCACTTCATTTGCCGCTTTTTCTGATTCTGGACAATCTCCAATCTTATATTCCAAATTCGCAAAACATTTTTGAAGATGAAGTGGAACAGGATAGTAAATTGCATTTCCAATATTGGAATCTATCAAGTGCTGATGCAGTTTGTCACGACTTTTAGAGCGAATTGTGTATTGATTGTAAATCATTTTATTGTAATTTTCCACGAAAGGAATTTCGGCATAAGATTTCAATTTTTCATTGTAATATTCAGCATTTTTCTGTCTGCCTTTGTGCCATTTTTCCAAAAGTGGAAATTTTTTCAGAAGGATTGCTGCTTGAATTGTATCCAATCTAAAATTTCCGCCGATTACTTTATGATAATATTTTGGTTTGCTGCCGTGAGCTCTGAGAATTTTTATTTTGTTTGCTAAATCTTCATCATTTGTTGTGACCATTCCTCCGTCTCCACAGCAACCGAGATTTTTGCTTGGAAAAAACGAGAAGCATCCGACATCGCCGAGAGAGCCAGCACGTTTATTTTTGTATTCTGAACCAATCGCTTGAGCTGCATCTTCAATAACATATAGATTATGTTTTTTCGCAATCTCCATAATTTTATCCATTTCTGCGATTTGCCCAAAAAGATGAACAGGAAGAATTGCTTTTGTCTTATCACTGATTTTTTCTTCAATTAATTCTGGATTGATATTGTAAGTTTTTGGGTCTATATCTACAAAAACAGTTTTTGCGCCAACTCTGTGAATGCAACCTGCTGTTGCAAAAAATGTGAATGGAGTTGTAATTACTTCATCTCCCTGACCAATATCCAAAGCCATTAGAGAAATCAAAATTGCATCAGTTCCAGAAGTAACTCCGATTGCATATTTACAATGACAATATTCGGCAATTTTCTCTTCCAATTCTGTAATTTGAGGTCCATTAATAAATCGCTTGGATTCAAAAACCTCTCTCATCGCGTCTAACACATCTTCCTTAATCGGCTCGTATTGAGCATTCAAATCTAACATTGGTACTTTCATTTTTTTATTCTCCTATTTTTTTATTAAAATTTTTAGATTTCTATCGGCTGTCCATTTTGTTCAAGCGATTTTTGCGCACCGACAAGAACTTTCAGGACATCCAAACCATTTTGTCCATCAGATAATGGCGTTTTATGATTTATTATACAATCGATAAAATGATTTGCTTCTTTTTTCAATGGTTCGGAAAGATTAATTTTGGGAATTTTAATATCTCCATCGTGAAGAATAAGCGATTCTGCGAATGAGTCATATTGCACATTTGAAGCGTCAACACCTTTATCATAAATTCTGATTTTTTCTCGCATCTCCATATCATCGAAAGTAACCATTTTTTTGCTTCCGACGATAGTGAATTTTCTTATTTTATGAGGGTCAAGCCAGCTGACCTGCCCGGTTGCAATAACGCCATTTTTAAAATAGATTGTGAAAAATACCACATCATAAATTCCTTTTCTCTTCTGCAAAAAGGTCTGACCTGTTGCCGAAACTTTTACAGCATTTGAGTTTATCAAATGTAGCATAATAGAAATATCATGCGGAGCGAAACTCCAAAGTGCATTCTCTTTGGAGCGGACCTTTCCTAAATTTACTCGTTGTGAATAGATGTAAAGCATATCTCCAATCGATTTTTTATCAACTATTTTTTTCAGATATTCAACAGCAGAATGATAAAGCAATAAATGTCCAACCATCAGAGTCAGATTTCTCTCTTTTGCCAAATTCACTAACTCTTCTGCTTCGTTGATATCCAGAGTAATTGGCTTCTCTACCATACAATGTTTGCCATTGAGTAGTGCGTCTTTCGCAATCTGAAAATGGGTCTCTGCGCTTGTGGCAATTACAACCACATCAACTTCTGGATTTTTGATAAATTTTTGATAGTCCTTTTCAACAGGAATTTCGGGAAATTGTTTTTTGACTCGCTCCAAATTTTTTTCCACTAAATCGCTAACTCCGACCAACTCACAATCTGGCAGAGCATAAAACGTTCTTACATGATTAAATCCCCACGAGCCGGAACCGATTACTACAACTTTTGGTTTATTCATACTTTTCCTTTTCTGTTTTTGGCGCACTTCGTTCTCGTCACTTGCAATAAAATTTTCTTTCAAATGACTTACTTGACGCAAGTTGCACTATTTTTATTTTAAAAATAATTAAATTGGAACAACATTTTTAGAATCGATTTCAACTGCAATTGCTTGTCTAATCAATTCAATATTTAGAACCAATTTATATTCGCCTTTGCGATGCGAAATTTTTCCTTCAAAATCCGCAAATGGTCCATTTATTACTTTTACTTTTTTCCCACGTTGGAGAAAATTGTGTGGCAAAATTTCTGCATCTTTTTCTATAATTCCATAAATTTGCTGCAATTCATTTACAAGTTGTGTTTGGTCAGTAGGTTCGAGAAATTTACAAATTCGCCCTGTTTTATACAAATTTTGCTTTTTGTTTTCGTCACATTTGCAAAAAATATATCCTGAAAATAATGGCTTTTGGAAGGTGATAACGCGATGTTCATAATGTCGCACACTTTTTTTCAGTGGCAAGTAATAAGAGATATTGTAATCTTTGCATTTTCGTGCAATTTGCTTTTCGTGACGGGATTTCGTGTGGACTGCATACCATTTTGAGTCATCAGAAAGTTGCAGTTCTCCATAAATTTCGTCGATATTATTATCTTTTCGCATCTATAGTAAAATATTTTATCTGAGTTCGTCTATTTTATTAATTTTTTCCCAAGTGAAAGTTTTTTCATCTCTTCCAAAATGCCCATAAGCTGCAGTTTTTTTGTAAATTGGGCGTTTAAGATTCAGATATTCGATAATTTCTTTCGGTTTTAGAGGAAATATTTTTTTCACTTTTTTTGCGATTTCTTCATCGGAAATTTTTCCTGTTCCGAAAGAATCTATTGTCAAACTTACAGGTTCAGCAACTCCTATTGCGTATGCAAGCTGGATTTCGCATTCTGTTGCAAGATTTGCTGCGACGATATTTTTCGCGATGTGCCGAGCCATATAGGAAGCACTTCTATCCACTTTTGATGGATCTTTTCCAGAGAAACAGCCGCCACCGTGACTTCCTTTTCCTCCATAAGTATCCACGATAATTTTCCGTCCGGTAAGACCTGTATCTGCCTTTGGACCTCCGTCAACAAATCGTCCAGTTGGATTTATGTGAATTTGGATTTTATCATTCCAAAGTTTTTGGGGAATTACATTTTTAATTACATTTTTGTAAATATCTTCTCTGATTTTTTTTATAGAAATTTTGGGAGAATGTTGTGCTGAAAGTACTAAAGCGGTTATTTTTTGTGGAATTTCATCTTCATATTCAATTGAAACTTGAGATTTTCCGTCAGGTTTGAGATATGGTAAAATTTTTCTCTTTCGCACATAAGTTAATTTTCTCACCAATTTATGAGCAAGAATAATTGGCAGTGGCATAAATTCTGGAGTTTCGTTGCACGCATAACCGAACATCATTCCTTGGTCGCCGGCACCATCTTTATTCACGCCGCGAGCGATGTCGCCAGATTGTGGTTTTATCGCAGTTAAAACGCCAACAGATTGACAATCGAATCCGAGTTCTGGTTCTGTATAACCAATTTCTCTGATAGTATTTTTGACTATTTTCGGAATATCAATATAGCATTCTGTTTTGATTTCTCCGCTGACAAAAACGAGTCCAGATGTGACGAATGTCTCGCAAGCAACTCTGCCTTCTGGATCTTGTTCTAAAATTGCATCTAAAATTGCATCGGAAATTTGGTCGGCAACTTTGTCAGGATGACCTTCAGTAACTGATTCAGAGGTAAAAATGTGTTTACTCTTTTTCATTATTTCTCCGATTTTTTAAATTATTTAGAAATTTTGTTACTAGTAATTCCAATAAAAAGTTTGTCAATGTTTTATGTGCCAATTGACCAGGATTTTAGATATTTTTTCTGTTCGGGAGTCAATTTATCAATTTTTATATTTAAAGATTCTAATTTTAATTTTGCAACTTTTTCATCAATTGCTTTTGGAACGGGCATTACATCGATTTTCATTCTGTGTTGATTTTCGCAAAGGAATTCTGCGACGAGTGCTTGATTCGCAAAACTCATATCCATAACTGAAGCTGGATGCCCATTTGCAGCGGCTAAATTTATCAACCTTCCTTCTGCTAAAACATAAATACTTTTGCCGTCAATTTTGTACTCATTTACGAATTCACGAACTTTTCGTTTTTCCGTGCAGATTTTATTCAGTTTTTTCAGATTTATTTCGACATCAAAATGACCGGAATTACAAAGTATTGCTCCACTTTTCATTTTCTTTATGTGATGAATATCGATAACATTTATATCGCCAGTAAGCGTGATGAATAAATCGCCCAAAGGTGCGGCATTGTTCATTTTCATAACTCTGAATCCATCCATTTTTGCTTCGAGAGCTTTTACCGGTTCAACTTCAGTTATGATAATATTTGCGCCCAATCCTTTTGCTCGCATTGCGGCTCCGCGACCACACCAACCATATCCAGCAATCACAACAGTTGAGCCAGCAATTAGCATATCTGTAGCACGAATTATTCCATCCAAAGTGCTTTGGCCAGTTCCGTATCTGTTGTCGAAAAAATGTTTCGTTTTTGCGTCATTAACTGCGACAATTGGATATTTTAATTCTTTGTCTTTCAGCATATTTTTCAATCTGATAACGCCGGTAGTTGTTTCTTCGCTTCCGCCGAAAACATCTTTGCATTTTTCTGGATATTTTGAATGAATTGTCGAGACCAAATCGCACCCGTCGTCGATTGTGATTTGTGGTGAGAATTCAAGAACTTTGTCAATGTGTTTGTAATAACTTTCGTTTTCTTCGTCGTGAATTGCGTAAACTTCTATCTCAAAATATTTTACCAGAGCAGCAGTTACATCATCTTGTGTAGATAGCGGATTAGAAGCACATAATCTGACATTTGCGCCTGCAGATTTCAGAGTTCGCATTAGATTTGCGGTCTCTTTTGTGACATGCAAACAGCATCCGATTTTGACATCTTTTAGTGGTTTTTCTTTTTCAAATCTTGCTTGAATTTTACGAAGGACTGGCATATCTTTTTCTGTCCATTCAATTTTTTCTAAACCTTTTTTTGCTAATTCTAAATCTCTAATTTCTGCCATATTTTTTCTCTCTTTTTTTCAAAAAAAATAGCCATACCTAAAAAAATTAGGCAAGCTATTTTTAATATTTGTTAAAAGAAATAAGTTTACTTACTGATTATCCTGAGTTTGCTTCGGCACCCTTACCGGCTTTACCATACGATGTCCACGACGATTGGGTTTTCCATTACCATCGCCACCAAATGGATTTTCAATAAAGTATCTTGTATCGTTAGGTACATTAATTTCTGAATTACTATACATAATATTTCCAGCGGGAGAGTCATCATTTAGAATTGAAATTAGTGAGAAATTGAAAAAATTTCGCAATGGTTTGTCGTTATTTGTCTTGGCAAAAGCCAAAGAGGTTAGAAAAAAAAGAGTAATCAGAAGAATACCTATTACTTTCTTTTTACCGCAATGTGCCATACTGTCTCCTTTTTTAGAGATTTACATATTTTAGAATTTTCAGTGCCATTTTTAATGCAAATAAAAAATTCTGTCAAGAAAAAAATGAAAAAAATTATTTTGGCGGAGAGAGTGGGATTCGAACCCACGGTCCCGACAAGCGGGACAACGATTTTCGAGACCGTCCCATTCGACCGCTCTGGCATCTCTCCACAAACTTCATTAGCCACGAATATACACTAACTAACACGAACAGAATATAAAAAAATAGTTTGTGCGAGAGTTCGTGTCAGTTCTTGATTTAAATTTTTTATTGGCGGAGAGGGCGGGATTCGAACCCGCGGTTCCGTTTCCAAAACACACGCTTTCCAAGCGTGCTCCTTCAGCCACTCGGACACCTCTCCTTATCGTTTTTCTTCAAAAAATCTCTTCAAAATTTTCGAACAATTTTCTTCTAAAATTCCAGATTTTATTTCAGGATTATGATTAAATCTTGTATCATTAAGCAAATTATAAATTGAACCGCAAGCACCATTTTTCTCATCAAATGCACCAAAAATCAGAGAATCCAATCGAGATAAAATAATCATTCCAGTACACATCGGGCACGGCTCAAGAGTCACATATAACTTGCAATCCAGAAGCCACTTACCAATTTCTTTCTGTGCTTTTTCAATCGCAATCTTTTCCGCATGTGCAAGCGCATTATTCAAATTTTGTGTCGAATTATGTGCCGTTGAAACAATCTCGTTATCCCGCACAATGACAGCACCGACAGGCACTTCATCTTTGGCAAAAGCCGATTCAGCTTCTTTCAGCGCAATTCGCATCCAATATTCGTCAGAAAACTTTTTCATATTTGACGCAATTTTTTGAAAAGAGAAATTTCCTGTCAATTTTTTGTCCATTCTAAATATTTATCTTGACAGCAAAATTATATACAACCTAAAAAAACATTAATCCCAAAAAGGAAAAAAATATGTGGCAAATTCTAGATAAAATTCTTTTTTTATTTCAAAATATTTTGCTTTCTGTTAGTCAACACATTCTTTTTGCAATCGGCATTTTGCTGATATCTGGATATCTTCTTGGAAAACTTGCCGAAAAACTAAAACTTCCCGTTATCACTGGCTATATCGTGGCCGGCATACTCCTTGGCGAATCAATTGGATCTGTGATTGAACTTGAGATGGTGAAATCATTGCGACCAATTACAGAAGTTGCTCTGGGATTAATAGCGCTTGCAATTGGTGGTGAATTTTCCCGAGCAAAACTAAAAATAATCGGAAAAGAAGTTTTGATAATCGCTATTTTGCAAATTTTAATCACTTTTGTTCTGGTAAGTTTGGTTATGATTCTATTGGGATTCAATTTTGAATTTTCTCTGCTTTTGGCCGCAATTGCCACTGCGACAGCTCCTGCCGCAACTGTTGCAGTCGTACAAAACTTACGGGCTCGCGGCAAGTTCATTGATTATCTTTATGGACTTGTTGCACTTGACGACGCTGGTTCGGTGATTCTTTTTGCAGTCATCTTTGCATTTATTGGAACGATGATTGCAAAAGTCAATGGAAGTTCAATTGCAGGTGGAATTTTGATTGCAAATGCACTTTGGGAGATAATTCTTTCGCTATTAGTTGGGGTTCTTGGCGGATATATTTTACACAAAGCAACAAGAAAAAGACAGAACAAGAGTGAAATAATGATTATCTCGCTTGGAATTGTTTTCCTCACAATCGGAATTGCTCATCCTCTTCACATCTCACCATTGCTCACGAATATTATGATTGGTGCAACATTGGTAAATCTATCTCCAAAAAATCAGCGCATCTCGCGAATTTTAGGAACTCTAACTCCACCAATTTATGCTGCATTTTTCACAATTGCAGGAACAGAATTACAACTTGGAATTTTCGCAAAACCTGAAATTCTTTTTTTCGGAATTGCCTTCGTAATTGTCAGAATGATTGGAAAATATTCCGGAGTTTATCTCGGAGCAATCAGCTGCAAATCAGATTCAAATGTAAAAAATTATCTCGGAATCTGTATGTTCCCACAAGCAGGAATCGCAATCGGGCTGGTGCTGATGATTCAGGCATCTCCAATTCTTGCAAACGCAAGTTCGCAAATACAAAATTTGGCAACAAATATGATTAACATCATCATCTTCTCTGTCTTCGTAAATGAATTGATTGGTCCGCCCTTAACAAAATGGGCAATTATCAAAGGAGCAGATTTAATCGAATAAAATTTAAGGTGAAAAAAATGAAAATATATGAAAAATTATCCAAAGAGTGCTGTCAGGTAGAGCTGTCTTCTAAAAGGAAAGATGAAGTTCTGGAAGAGTTGGTCTCTCTTCTGAAAAAATCTACTGCATTAAGCGAAATCGATGACGAGAAAATTTTGGACTCTTTGTGGGAACGAGAGAAGCTCGGCAGCACCGGACTTGGAAATGGAATCGCTATTCCGCATTGCAAAATTGATGGTTTGACGGATTTTTTCCTTGCAATTGCAACTTCCAAAAAAGGTGTTCATTTTGAAGCGCTTGACAATAAAAAAGTTCACATCATTTTCTTGATGATTGGACCTGACGACAAACCGAACGAGCATCTACAATTGCTTTCTACAATTTCCAGAATTCTTCGCGATGAAAAGACAAAAAATGAACTTCTTAAAGCTCAATCTCCAGAAGCAATTTATGAAACTGTTGTGATGGCAAGCCGTGAAAAATTGCAGAAATCTGTTTTAACCGAAACGCAGAAATTGATGATTATTATTCTATACGAGCAGAAATATCTCGAAGATATTCTCGAACTTCTCATCGAACTCGGCATAAAAGGTTCGACCGTTATTGATTCAATTGGAATGGGCGGTATCTTGACAAAAGTGCCGCTGTTCGCTGATTTTATAAATTTTCTCGGGCAGAATAAAAATTTCAGCAAGACAATTTTGGCTTTGGTAAGCGGCACAGAACTCGTCTCAATTGTGAAAGAAATCGAAGGAATTATGGGCGACCTTGACAAACGAAGCGGAGCTGCAATCATCGCGCTTGATGTCTCGATGGTGAAAGGAACGATGGAATCGATGTAAAAAAATTCCAAAGTTCAAATGTCAAATCAAAAAAAGATTAAAACTGCTTTTCTCAGATTTTACGAAGAGTTGAATGATTTTCTTCCTTCTGAAAAAAGAAAGAAAAAATTTTCACATAAATTTAAAGATAATCCTTCCGTGAAAGATATGATTGAATCGCTCGGAATTCCGCACACAGAAGTGGATTTGATTCTTGTGGATAACAATTCTGTCGATTTTTCTTATCTCGTTCAAGACAAAAATGAAATTAGCGTTTATCCTATTTTTGAGTCATTTAATATCAAAAAAATAAATAAATTACGGCCAATTCCTTTAAGAGAGACAAAATTTGTGCTTGATGTTCATCTTGGAAAATTGGCTCGATTTTTACGAATGTTCGGATTTGATACAACTTACAAAAACAATTTTAGTCCAAGAGAAATTCTCAAAATATCAAAATCTGAGAAGAAAATTATTCTAACAAAAAGTAGAGAATTGCTGAAAATCAAAGATGTTACGCACGGATTTTGTCTGCAAGTTTCAAATCCTGAAAAGCAACTTGTACAAGTTCTCAAACGCTTCAATTTATTTGATGATATTACGCCATTTTCAAGATGTCTTATTTGTAATGAAAAATTGAAATCGATACAAAAAGAGAAAATTCTTGATAAAATTCCGACAAATGTGAAAAAGTGGAAGCAAAAATTTCATATTTGTCCAAAATGTAAAAAAATTTATTGGAAAGGTTCTCATCACGAAAATATGAAAAAATTTATTGAGAAGATAAAAAAATTGGAGGAATAATGAGCAGAAAAAAAATCGGTGTAGTTCTCGCAGGATGCGGTGTAAACGACGGAAGCGAGATTCACGAAGCAACTTTGACTTTGCTATTTCTGGATAGAGCGAACGCAAGCGCAATAATTATGGCGCCAGACATAAAGCAAATGGATGTTGTGAATCATCAAATTGGCGAAGCAGTTTCCAGCGAAACGCGAGATGTGATTGTTGAATCTGCAAGAATAGCAAGAGATGCAGTTGAAAATATCAAAAATATCTCTGCGAATGATTTGGATGCTGTGATATTTCCCGGCGGATTTGGTGCTGCGAAAAATCTTTGTGATTTTGCGGTGAAAGGTGAAAATCTTACAGTAAATCATAATGTAGAACAACTTATTTTAGAAATGCACAAAGCCAAAAAACCAGTTGGATTTATCTGCATTGCGCCAGTTATCGCAGCAAAAGTTCTTGGGAATTTTCATCCGAAAATTACAATCGGAAATGATGCTGGCACAGCTCAAATCATTGAAAAATTTGGAGCAAAACATATTTCCTGTCCAGTTGATGATATTGTTTTTGACGAAGAAAATCTTGTAGTAACAACTCCGGCATATATGCTCGGACCAAGCATTTCGTATGTTGCAAAAGGAATTAAAAAACTTGTGAAAAAAGTGATTAAGCTGAGTTAAATTTTAGTTTGATTTTTTATTTTGAATTTGTAATTTGTCATTTGATATTTGATATTTGTTGTTTATAATTTGGAGTCGTCGAGTCTCTCGACGGTATTCGGCAAGGGACTTGCCAACTCCAAATATAAGATTACCCATAAAGGAATGAAAGTACAAAGAAAATAATTTCTTAATTCGTTCCCAATTGGAATGAATGTTATCTATTCTGTTTTCTAAAACTCATTGTTGGTCTATTTAAATTCAGCACCAATAGTTATAATAAATTTTGGAATTTGCATATCAAAATCGATGTTATCTTCAAAATAATCACTAGAACTCCAACTATCATAAGGAGTTGAAATATATGTCTCTACACTTACATTGTTAGTAATTTCGAGATTTGGTTTGCCAAGATTGAGATATTTTAAACCGATGTAATGGTGCTTGGAAAAAAATAATTTTACCCCTAAACCATAACACATTGAAAACACTTTCTCGCGAGAAATATCGTTTTTTGTATGACAATAGAAATAACTAGAATAAGCATATCTATCATTGACTGTATAAAACATATTTATATTTGGAGAAAAACAATAATTAACACCGATATGACCTACGAAACTTATACAATTTAAAAACCTATATTTAAGCCCTACCAGTATAGGAATATTTATCCACCCATCTTCCAACGGTATGTTGTAAACGGTGATTTGTATATTGTCATAATCATAACCGGAAAGCTCTTCGGTAAAGTAATTTTTTATTTTATTTCTATCAATAATATTATTTGTAAGTATTATATCGAAAATAAATGACAAATTTGATTGTAAATATATTTCTTTTTGAAAACCTATTCCAAATCCATTTTCTGCCAAGCCTTCTTTACCATTCAAAAATTCAGTATAGTTTTCCTTGCCATAATTTCCTGTTGGAATTGATAATAAAAGATAAATATTTGTAAAAATGGGTTTTGCATTAGAAATTGAGATACAAAAAAATAAAATAAAAATAATAAGTATTTTTTTCATCTTTTACTCCTTTTACTGTTTCCCATTTTTAATTCAGAACTCATAATTGATAATTCATAATTAAGCGTAGCGATATTCTCATCTTCATTTCTCCTATTTTTTCTTTAAAAACAAGTAACATTCCAACATCAAAATAAACATAATAAAATCCAAAATGCCAAATAAAGCAATAAAAATCACGTGTGGTATATTTCCAATTGCAAAGTAAAAAAACACAATGGAACAATACGCCAATTTGTAGAATGCACCAACGGCAATCAAATCTACATTTTTACGCAAATCCCCTCTATAAATGAGAAAATAGGCAATTCCGATGACAAATAAAAAAGCACCGATGAGCGAAATGTAGCCAGAAAATTCCGGCAATTTTTCACCAATACCCAGCACGGTAAATGCTTGTTTGAAGAAAAACATGAAAACAATCCCCAATATAAAATCATACATTGCTGAAAATAGGAATAGCCCACGATAAAACTTTTCTCGCTTCTGATTCATTGTTTTTCTCCTTTTTCTGTTTCTCATTTTTAATAAGAATTTTAAAATTTTTTTAGTTTGTTTGTCAATATTTTGTCAAGATTTTTTTTCTTATGGCTAAAAAGAGACCCATCTGAAATCTCGAGATGGGTCTCTTCCAATTGGAGTAGTTTTACCTACACTCTTTACTTCATTTCAGATCGAACTTCTTTTTCTCCTTT
>JACNJR010000078.1 GCA_014382495.1 Candidatus Cloacimonadota bacterium
CGAGCAGATTAGAAAGAGAAATTGATGTATTGGTTTATGATTTGTATGGTTTGACAGATGAAGAAATACAGATTGTTGAGGGGAGTGTAAAATAATTATCAATTGTCAATTATCAATTAAAAATGTTACCCCAAAATTGGCAATGTTTGCGAAGGTGGAGTGATGGATAAAAAACTATCAATTAGATTTCTGGATATCTATAACCAACTTGACAATTATTTACGTAAAAGATTGGAAAGAGACGATGATGTATCCCATTCTTTTTTAATAAAGAAGGCTGCCGAAAAGGATTTAGTTATTCGTTCACAAAAAGAAAATCTTCTTCAGTTTTCTCAATTACGAAATGCAATTGTGCATAATCCAGATAGAGCAATTGCACATCCTATTGCAGAGCCACATTCAATAATAGTAGATCAATATGAAGATGTATTGAGTAAAATTTTGAATCCTGTTAAAGCACTTTCTATTTCCGTACCGGCTGAAAAGATTTATAAAACATCATTAAATGATATTGCAATTAATATAATGCGGGTTATGAATGATAAAGTTTTTACGCATGTCCCGGTAATAGAAGACGATAAAATGGTGGGGGTTTTTAGTGAAAGTGTTGTGTTTTCCTATTTGGTAAAGCATGAAATTGTGTCGGTTGATAGAGATATTAAAATCAGTGAGTTCCGAGAATTTTTACCACATGATAAACATCAAAGTGAATATTTTCTATTTGCTATGAGAACAGCTTCACTCATTGAAATACAGAAATTATTTGATAATGAATTAGGAAATAATCGCCGATTAGGAGTAGTGTTTATTACCCACAACGGAAAGGCAGATGAAAAATTATTGGGGATGATTACAGCGTGGGATGTTGTCGGAAAATGAATGGTGAAAATAAACAAAGAGAGAAATTAAAAATTTAAAATAAGAAAAAATAATCTTGACAAGATTTTCATTTCCCAAAAATGTAGTTTTTAAGGAAATATATGAAAAGCGAGATAATTGAAGGACTTCAAATTACTGGATTTTTTGGTCAAAGTCAGATTGAAGATATTGGACTCAAAATCGGCGATTGGATTCTCGAATATAATAACGAAAAAGTAAAGTCAAAATCACATTTGGAAGAATTGGAAGTGAAATATCAGCATCTACAAAGTATATTTTTGAAGGTTCTGAAAAGTAATTCCGAAGAATATTTTCAAATTTTGCCAGGAGAACTTGGAGTTTATTTGGCAGAAAGAGAACAAAGTCCGAAAGTTCTTTCCGATGCCAAAAGAATCGAAAAAATTTCACGATTGGAAAAAAAAACTGGAAGAGAAAATACTTTTTTTGGCTCGTTGATAAATATCCTGAGATTTTACAAAGTTAAAGTTAGTTTTGATGATTTGATTTGTCTTTCGTCATTTCCATATCGAATTCAATTTGACGAAAATTTTTCAATGGATTGTCTTAACCCGATTGAAGGTTTTAATTGTGCTGAATTCATTCTTCATAATTTTGAAATAAAATTTAAACAGATAAAAAAATCAAAAAAAAATGATATCCCAAAAGCAATAATTGAAAGTATTGACCGCAAAATTCCAATTTTAGCAAAAGACCTTTTCGGGAAAAATGAGTGGGGAATAATTACCGGTTACCAAAATTCCGGAAAAGAACTTTTCTGCAGAAGTTATGTCGATAAAACAATCGATTATTCGATAGCATCTCAATTTCCAAATCAGATAATAATTTTTGAAAAACCACCTCAAAAAAATAAAATCGTAAATTCAAAAGAAAAAATTTCCATAAGTATAAAAAATGCTGAATTGATGTTTTCATCTGAAAAAATTGGGAAGTATTTTTTGGGGAATTTCGCTTTAGAAAAATGGCAAAAAATACTCGAAAATGAATCATTCTTCGAATCTCTTTCCGATAAAAAATTTTATCAAATATTTCAGAATAATAAATTATTTTTTTACCATTATAGTTTTCAATTTGGAGTTCTTTCCGATTGCTTTAACAACTATATACAAGTATTCCCAAAGTCGAAGGAACATTTGAAACGATTGTCAAAATTCTATCGTGCTGAAAGCAAAATCTTAAAAGATTGTCAAAAATTTATTCCTGCAAGTACGATTGAGGAAGTAAAAAAATTTTGGACAAATGAATTTCGTAATAAAGAAGCAGTTGCTTTGATAAAAATTCAGAAAAAAAATAAAGAAATTTTTCGAGTGCTTGAAAAACTTCCACTTTTGAAAAAATAAGTTTGACAGCAAAATTTTACAATTTGTAAATTTAAAAATCAAAAACAAAAAAGGAGAAAATGATGTTTGTTAATTTATTATATGCGGCTGAAGATCCTACGCAGCAAGGAGGCGGATTAATTGGATTTCTGCCGATTATTATTATGTTTGTAATTCTTTACCTTCTGATATTTCGTCCGCAGCAAAAAAAACAAAAAGAGATTGTGAAGATGAGAAGCGAACTTAAGAAGAATGAGAAAATTGTTACAAATGGCGGGATTATCGGCACAATCTATAGCATCAAAGGCGATGTCGTTGTGGTAAAAATTGCTGATAATGTTAAAATTGAAGTGACGAAAAATGCGATTGCGAACAAAATTAACTAAAATATGATTGAGAAGTTGCGTTTTTTTGGCGATGAAATTCTTCGTGAAAAAGCGAAACCTGTCACAAATTTTGATAAAAATATCCGCGAAATTACAAAAAATCTAATCGAATCAATTAAACATTATGAAGGTATCGGACTTGCTGCTCCGCAAATTGGACATTCTGTCAAAATTTTTGTTATCAATCCAATTTGGTTCGGAAATGAAAAAAATCGGGAAATTCAAATTTTTATAAATCCAATACTACTCAGTTTTGAAGGAACGCAAAATGAGCAGGAAGGATGTCTAAGTATTCCGGAAATTTTTGAAAAAGTAAAGCGTGCCCAAAAAGTAGTTTTCAAAGCTCAAAATTTGAATGGTAAATGGAAAAAATATAATGCAACTGACACTTTTGCAAGAGTTGTTCAACACGAATATGACCATTTGGATGGAGTTTTATTTGTTGATAAAATTGCTCCAATTAGAAGAAAATTAATTTCGGGAAAACTCAAAAAAATCGCTTTGGCTCATTAAAATTTTCTTTTCAAAGTGAAAATAATAAAAAAAATCATTTTTTTAGGAACTCCAGAATTTGCAGTTCCGACTCTTGCAAAATTAGTCGAATACAAACTAACTCCAATTTTAGTAATTACACAACCTGACAAAGGACGTGGTAGAGGACAGAAATTATCATATTCGCCAATAAAAAAAATTTGTTTGCAGAAGAATATTCCTATATTTCAACCAGAAAATATTAATGAAAAAACTGCTATTCAGAAGATAAAGTATTTAAATCCAGATTTAATTCTGACTGTCGCATACGGCAAAATTATCTCTCAAAAAATACTTGATATTCCAAATCATAAATGCATAAATCTTCATCCATCGCTTCTGCCGAAATATCGAGGACCTTCACCTATAAATTGGGCACTTTTTAATGGAGATAAAGTGACGGGGAATTCCATAATTTATATGACCAAAAAAATGGATGCTGGCGATATTATTTATCAGAGTAAAATGAAAATTCTCTCCGAAGATAATTATGGAATTTTGTCTGAAAAATTAAGCAAACAAGGTGCTGACGATGTAATAGAAACGATTTCGTTAATTGATGAATGCGGAATCAAACCAATTTCTCAAAATGAAAATGCGGCGACTTTTTCAAAATTTATAGATAAAAATTTACGAAAAATTTTCTGGAATCAATCTGCAGAAAAAATTGTAAATCAGATTAGAGGACTTGCGCCATATCCAGCAGCATTTACAAATTTTCAGGCGAGAAAAATTAAAATTATAAAGGCAAAATTAATTTCAAATTTTGATGGAAATCCAGGACAAATTTTGAAAATTATAAAAAATAAAGGGATAATTGTCGGAACTAAATCGGAAGCAATTTTAATTGAAATTGTGAAACCTGAAGGAAAAAATGAGATGTCTGCTTTTGCTTTCAGTTTGGGACATCCAGATATAATTAATTCAAAATTTGGTTGAAGAAATGAATAATAGAACAGTATCAAAAAAACTTTTTCTCTGGCTTTCAGTTTTCAGTTTAATTTCATTAATGGCGATAGTAACGGCACTTTGGTATTTTATTTCACCGCGTTTGCACGAATTCCATTATGCTTTGCCACTAATTTTTCTTTCCGGTTTAAGAATTTTTTTTCTGATTTTAGTTGTCGGAACTATTTTAGTTTTGCTCACTTCAGTTTTTGAAAAGAATTTCTTGATAGCAAAATTTGCTGTAAAATTATTTATTCAAATTGTGTATCCAATCTCGCTTCTTTTTGGGAAAATTTTCAGAATTCCAAAATCGGCCATCGCCGAATCTTTTATCAAAGTAAATGATTCGTTGATTCGTGCATTAAAACTGAAATACAAATCTTCAGATGTTTTGATTTTGCTGCCTCACTGCCTGCAAAATTCTGATTGCTTAATCAGAATAACAATTGACCCAAAAAATTGCGAAAGATGTGGCAACTGTGACATCGGCGCCATTTGCAAATTGGCTGAAGAATATAATGTGAATGTGGCAGTTGCGACAGGTGGAACTCTCGCACGAAGAATTGTTCTTGAAAAACGACCAAAATTAATCATCGCAGTTGCTTGCTACAGAGATTTGGTTTCTGGAATTCAAGAAGCATTTCCAATTAAAACGCTTGGAATTCTGAATATTCGTCCTCAAGGTCCTTGCATAAATACAGAAGTTGATGTGGAAAAAATCAGAGATTCGTTGAAAAAAATTATTAAAAATAAATAATTTGAGAAGTATTGTGCAATATAAGAATTTTGAGATAAAAAAAATTTCTGAAGCCATTTGGGAAATTTCACGAAAAGACAATATGCTCGTGCCAGTTCGCTTTTACGCAACTCAATCAATGCTTCAGCAAATAATCAATGACAATGCACTTTCGCAAGCGGTGAATGTCGCTTCTCTTCAAGGAATTCAGAAGTATTCAATGGCGATGCCAGACATCCATTATGGATACGGATTTCCAATCGGAGGCGTCGCTGCATTCGATATTGAAGATGGAATCATCTCACCAGGCGGAGTAGGATATGACATAAATTGTGGAGTTCGATTTTGCAAAACAAATTTATTTTATGACGATATAAAAAACAAAATCCAAAATATTGTAAATGGTTTCTATAACTCTGTTCCGAGCGGAGTCGGCTCACACGATGCAATAAAAAGATTGAACCAAAATGAAGAAAATGAGGTTATGACAAAAGGCGCAAAATGGGCAATTGAGCAAGGTTATGGCGAAATTTCTGATTTGAATGCAACAGAAAGTTTCGGACAAATGAAAGATGCAAATCCAGATAAAGTTAGCCAGAGAGCAAGAAGTCGAGGACTGAACCAAGTGGGGACACTTGGCTCTGGAAATCATTTTCTGGAAATTGGAATCGTTGATAAAATTTTTGAACCAAATTTAGCAAAACATTTTTCGTTAGAAAAAAATCAGGTGATTCTAATTGTTCATAGCGGTTCGCGAGGATTTGGGTTTCAAATTTGTGATGACTATCTTCATCAAATGGTGCGCCAAATGAATAAACTTCAATTTTCTGTTCCAGACAAACAACTTGCTTGTACTCCTTTCAAATCAAAACTTGGAACTGATTATTTTCAAGCGATGTCCTGTGCAGCAAATTATGCCTGGGCTAATCGTCAAGTTCTAATGAGTTTGGCTGAAAAATCTCTTCGGAAATCACTCTCTATTTCAAAATCAGAATTGGGATTCAAACTAATTTATGATGTCTGCCATAATATCGCGAAAATTGAGAAACATAATATAAATGGGAAAGAGAAAAAATTGTGCGTTCATCGAAAAGGTGCGACGCGCGCATTCGGTCCAAACCGACCAGAACTGGCAGAAGAATTCCAAAAAATCGGACAACCGGTCGTTGTGCCAGGCGATATGGGAACGAATTCATTTCTGATGATTGGCACAAATCAAGCGATGAGAGAGACATTTGGCTCCTGCTGTCATGGTGCTGGAAGAGTTATGAGCCGTCGTGAAGCGAAACGAAGATATAATTTCAATCAAGTCAAAGATAATTTGAAAAGTAGAGGAATTATCGTTTATTCTGCTCAACGAAGCACTCTTGTGGAAGAATGTCCTGAAACTTACAAAGATGTTAATGAAGTTGTGGAAGCAGTCGCACTTGCTGGACTTGCAAAAAAGATTGTTAGAACTCGTCCTTTAGGCGTTTTAAAAGGATAGAAATATAAAATTGCAAAATCCAAATTTTAATTAACGAATTTCAAAATAATGAAATATGAATTGATTAATCACACAGCAGATATTTCCATAAAATTTTTTGGCGATACAATTCAAAAACTTTTCACAAACAGCGCAATTTCTTTGTCAGAAATCATATTCAATCAGAAGCAGAAAGGCAATAAAAAAAATCATACTAAAATGCAACTGAACTTTTCCGCAAATGAAATAACTGTTTTGTATATTGATTTTCTGCGAGAAATTTTATTTCAAATTAATCAGAATTATCGCTATTTTTACAAGTTTGAGATAACGAAATTTTCCGAGCAAAAGCTTTCAATTGATTGTTATTTTCAAACATTAAACTGCAACAATATCACCAGCGAAATAAAGGCAGTAACATATCATAATATCGAAATTAAGAAAGCGAAAAATATTTATTATGCAACTGTTATTTTTGATATTTAGTATGCACGAGTTGGGAATCTCGTGCTACAATATTTTAGTAAAACGATTTTCAAAAGTCGTTAAATAATGTGGAAAAATTTACCTCATATTCAGCAACAAATTTTTATTTTTTTTAGCATAAATTATTACACAAATTCCAAACCAAAATATCAAATATAACTCCTTTTATATTTGATAGATAAAAAGGTTGACAGCATTTTTAATAAACAGTTTTTTTGGTCATAAATATTTAAAATTGAAAAGGAGTATAAATGAAAAAATATGATATGGAAAATTTACGAAATTTTGCACTTGTTGGAGCAAGTGGAGTAGGGAAAACCTCGATAGCAGAGGCAATGTTGTACAATTCCAAAGCAATCACACGAATGGGAAGAATTGAAGACGGAAATACAACTATGGATTTCGATAAAAATGAGATAGAAAAAGGGATGTCAATTATGCTCTCTTTGGCTTATCTTGAGTGGAATTCTTCGAAATATAATATCATCGATACGCCCGGTTGTGGTGATTTTCGCGGTGATATGATTTCGGCATTGAGGGCTGTTGAGACAGCTGTTCTCGTAATAAATGCCGTAAATGGAATCGAGGTAATTTCTGAGCAAGCGATAAATTATGCTGATAAATTAAAAAATTGCAAAGCAGTTATCATAAATAAAATCGATAGGGAAAATGCAAAATTTGAGGAAATCATCAATTCGCTTCAAAGAATTTCTGAACAAGTTATCGTGCCAATTACAATTCCGACTGGATTGAGTGAAAAATTTAATGGCGTTGTAAATACAGTTTCGCAAAAAGCATTTAGCGGTGGAAAAGTAATTGAAATTCCTGGCGAGATAAAATCTGATGTTGAAAATTGGCATGAAAAGGTTATTGAAGCTGCTGCTGAATCTGATGATTCTTTGATGAAAAAATATTTTGAAGAAGAAAAACTTTCTGAAGATGAAATTAATTCAGGTCTAAAAAAATCAATTATTCAGCGCACAACTTTGCCAGTTTTTTGCTGTTCTGCAACTAAAAATATTGGGATAATGGAAATTTTGAATGTTATAGAAAACTTTTTTCCATCTCCAAAAGATATTCAAAAAATTAGCATTTTGAAAAATGAAAAGGAAGATGAAATTGATTTAGAAAAATATAATAAAAAGCTTGGATATGTCCTTAAATCACTTTCAGAACCAAATTTGGGCGACATCTCTTTGGTTAGAATGTTTTCGAATTCACTCTCCTCGGGAGACGAAATTGAAATTGCCGAAAAGCGTTCAAAGGAAAAAATTGGGCAACAGTATTTTATTTGTGGAAAAAAAAGAATTGAAACCGATCACATTTCAGATGGTGATTTTGGCGGACTTGTAAAATTAAAAAATGCGAAAACCTTGAATTCGATTAACGAAAAAGGTGCGGGTATGTTTATTAAGCCAATTCAAATGCCAGAGCCAGTTTATTGGAAAACTATCAAAGCAAAAACTCAATCTGATGAAGATAAAATTGGCGAGGCGCTTTCAAAAATCACCGATGCTGACCCGAGTATAAATTCTGTGATGAATTCCGAAACAAAAGAGAATATTATTTCTGGACAAGGAGAAATTCAGATTTCGCTTGTACTAAAGTTATTGAAAAATCGATATAATGTTGAAGCAAATCTTTTCGAGCCAAAAATTCCATATCGCGAAACAATTACAGGAAATTCGCAAGCAAATTATCGCCACAAAAAGCAGAGTGGGGGGCATGGACAATATGGTGAGGTTTACATAAAAATTTCGTCAAAGGAAATTGGTTCTGAGTTCGAATTTATTAATTCTATCGTCGGCGGAGCAATTCCGAGTAAATTCATTCCAGGTGTTAAAAAAGGTCTTGTCGAAAAAATGACAAATGGTATATTGGCTGGTTATCCGATTGTTGACATTTGTGTTGAACTTTATGACGGAACATTTCACGAAGTTGATTCGTCAGAACTTTCGTTCAAACTTGCTGCTAGCAACGCACTGAAAGATGGCTTTATGAGGGCAAATCCAATTCTCCTCGAGCCAATTCATAAAATGCAAATTATCGTTCCCGTCGAAAATATGGGTGATGTGATGGGCGATATAAGTAGTCGGCGTGGGAAAATTCTTGGAATGTCTCAAAAAGAAAATAAACAAATTATCAACGCAGAAATGCCACTTTCTGAATTGTATTCTTATTATACTTCTCTGAAATCACTCACGCAAGGACGCGGGTATTTCACGCAAGAATTTGCATATTATCAAAAACTTCCTGGTGACATCACAAAAAAAGTGATCGAAAAGAATAAAGCTGATGAATAAACGCAGGAGGAAGAATGTCAGGGCATAATAAGTGGAGTTCGATAAAACATAAAAAGGCAAAAGAAGATGCCAAACGGGGAAAGATATTCACAAAAATTGTCCGAGAAATTATCGTTGCTGCTCGAGATGGCGGCGGAGATCCAGAAGCAAATGTAAAATTGAAAAATGTTGTCTCAAAAGCAAATTCTGTAAATATGCCAAAAGATAACATCAAAAGAGCCATAAAAAAAGGAACTGGCGAACTCGCAGGTATCAAATACGAAAATGTAATTTACGAAGGTTATGCGCCTGGCGGTGTCGCATTGATAATCGAAACTTTAACCGATAATAGGCAGAGAACTGTTGCAGAAATCAGACATATTTTGACAAAAAATAACGGTAATCTTGCCGAAAAAGGCGCAGTTATGTGGAATTTCAAACAGACCGGTGTAATTATGCTTCCACAAAACGAGCATTCTGAAGATGAAATTGGAATGGTTGCAATCGATTGTGGAGCCGAGGATTTCAGCGCGCAAGATGAATATTTCATCGTATATGTGTCCTCAAAAAAAATGAATCAAGTTGTGGCTGCTTTGGAAAAAGAGAATGTAAATATCGAACGGGCACAGCTGGAATATGTTCCACAAAACACAATTCCTGCGAATAAAAATGCATCTCAAATTATAAAATTAATTGAATCTTTGGAAAATTCTGATGATGTTCAAAATGTCTATGCAAATTTTCAAATCGATGACGAAATTTTAGACAAAATTTCAAATGAATAACAAACAAATAATTTTAGGAATTGATCCAGGCACGACTGCAACTGGATTTGCATTTCTTTCAGTAGATAAAAAGAAAACTGTGCCGATTGATTTTGGTGTGATAAAAATCGATTCCAAAACAATTTTACAAAAAAGAATTTCTGAAATTTATACAAGAATCAAGTTGCTAATTGAAAAATATAATCCAGATGAAGCGAGCATCGAGACAATATTTTATGCAAAAAATATCAGGTCAATTCTCTCGCTCGGCGAAGCTCGTGGAGTTGTGATTCTGGCTCTTGCAGAAAAAAATATCCCAATTTTTGAATACTCTCCACGAGAGATAAAAAAATCAGTTGTTGGCAATGGAAATGCTTCGAAACAGCAAATTCAATATATGGTCAAAACTATTTTAAATCTCAAAGAGACGCCCACTTCATTTGATGCTACAGATGCTTTGGCGATTGCGCTTTGCCATCATCAAAAAAACAAAAGTGTGATATAATGTACGATTTTATTTCGGGAAAAATTTGCGATAAAAAGACAACAAAAGTTGTCATCGAAAATAATGGAATCGGTTACGCAATCATCATTCCGATAAGTACATTCGATTCAATTGGTGCTGTCGGCGAAAATTGCAAACTTTTTTTGTATTATCATGTCCGAGAAAATGAGATTGCTTTTTTTGGATTTCACACAATCGAAGAGAGAGAAATTTTCAAATTATTGATAAAAATTTCTGGTATTGGACCCAAAATCGCAATTTCAATTCTCTCTGGAATTTCTGTTAAAAATCTATTTCTCGCGGTGACAAATCAAGATATTGAGTTGCTTTCAACAGTTCCTGGAATCGGAAAAAAAAGTTCACAAAGAATTATCGTCGAGTTGAAAGACAAAATTGACTTGCTTGCACACGGAGAACTTTCTACATATTCTATCACAAAAGCAGAAAAACAAATGATATCCGACGCAGAAAATGCACTAATTTCACTCGGTTACAATAGAATTTCTGTGAAAAAAGAGATTATAAAATTAATGTCGGAAGAAAAATTATTATCTTCGGAAAAGATTGTAAAAAAAGTCATTAATAAATTATATCAACGATGAAATTCAATAAAAAATTTTGGAAAACAACTGCGTTTGCAATCATCAGTTTGATTATTATTTTCACATTTGGATTTGTGATTTCACGGACTTTTTTGATAATTTATACGAAGCATCGAAATGAGATTGAGGTTCCAGATTTAACAGGAAAAAATTTCAAAAAAGCTAAACACGATTTATATAAATCAAACTTGTATATCGAAAAAATTGGCGAACGGAATAATAATGAAATACTTTCTGGAAGCATTATTTCACAACATCTTCAACCTGCCTCCAAAGCGAAAAAGGGATTTACAATTCAAGTAATTGTTAGCAAAGGTCCAAAACTTGTCCAAGTTCCAATTCTTGATAATCTTTCTGTCGAAGAAGCCAAAATCCGGCTGCAAAATGTCGGTTTGAAATCTGGAAATATCAATTATTCATACTCAAATGAAATTTCGAAAGGAAATATTATTTACAGTCAGCCAGTTTTTGGAATGGAAATTCCGAAACTTTCGAAAATAAATCTGATTGTAAGTTTGGGTAAAATTCCTAAAATAAGTGACGAAAGAGGAATTTATGATTCATTTTTGGAAGATTTAGAAGAATAAATAAAAAAATCGAGGATAAAAATGACTGCAAAATATGATGCACGAACGATTAAAGTTTTGAAAGGATTGAAAGCGGTAAGAAAACGCCCATCAATGTATATTGGCGGAACTGGCTCAAATGGGCTTCATCACCTTGTTTTTGAAGTAGTTGATAATAGCATCGACGAAGCAATGGCTGGATTTTGCACACAAATTGATGTGAAAATAAATATCGATGGAACTGTGACTGTTAAAGATAATGGACGTGGAATCCCGGTGGATTTGCACAAAGACCAAAAAGTTCCAGCAGTTCAAGTCGTGATGACTATGCTTCACGCTGGTGGAAAATTCGATAACAAAACATACAAAGTTGCGGGCGGACTTCACGGAGTTGGCGTTTCGGTTGTGAATGCTTTATCAGAATGGCTCGAAGTGAGGGTCTATAAAGCGGGAAAAATCTACAAACAGCGTTATGAAAAAGGAATGCCAAAAACTAAATTAGAAATCGTCGGAAAGACAAAAATAAACGGCACGGAAGTCACATTTTTTCCAGACAAATCGATTTTTGAAACAATCGAGTTTAGCTTCGATATTTTATCTCAACGACTCAGAGAATTGTCATTTCTAAATAAAGGTTTGAAAATTAATATTCGTGATGAAAAAACGAAGAAAAAACACAATTTTCAATATGAAGGTGGCATTGTCTCTTTTGTCAAATATCTTAATGAGACCAAAACCCCGATTTTCAATAATCCGATTTATATTTCCACAAAAAGAGATGAAATTCAAGTTGAAACTTCCATACAATACACAGAATCGTATCGCACAAATATTTTTTCGTATGCAAATAATATCCACACACTCGAAGGTGGAAGCCATCTGACAGGTTTCAAACTCGCGCTAACTCGAGCTTTGAAAAAATATATTAAAAATTATAGTATGATGAAAAAGGAAAAAATCGATATCAGTGGAGATGATATACGAGAAGGCGTTACGGCTATTATTAGTGTAAAATTGCCGAATCCACAATTTGAAGGTCAGACAAAAACCAAATTGGTAAATACTGATGTGGAAGGAATTGTGAATTCACTTGTTGGAGAAAAACTTCAAGAATTTTTCGAGGAGAATCCAGGTGTAGTCAAAAAAATAATCAACAAATCAATCATCGCTGCTCGTTCTCGAGTTGCAGCCAAAAAAGCAAAAGAGATTTCACGCCGAAAAGGTCTATTAGAAAGCGGAAATCTTCCAGGAAAATTAGCAGACTGTTCTTCGACAGATCCGGAAAGATGCGAACTCTTTTTAGTTGAAGGAGATTCTGCAGGAGGTTCTGCAAAACAGGGTAGAGATAGGCGATTCCAGGCGATTCTTCCTCTATTTGGAAAGATGCTAAATGTGGAAAAAGCGAGGTTGGATAAAGTTCTAAGTAATGATAAACTTCAGCCAGTTATTACTGCAATCGGCGCTGGAATTGCAGATGAATTCGATATCACAAAATTGCGTTATCATAAAATTATTATTCTTGCTGATGCAGATGTCGATGGCGCACATATAGCGACTTTACTGTTGACATTTTTCTTCAGATATATGAAACCATTAATCGAAAATGGATTTGTCTATGTCGCAAAACCACCACTCTACAAAATCAAAAAAGGAAAAAGTGTGAAATATGCATTCTCCGATGAAGAAAAAACAAAATGGGTAAATGAATTTGGCAATACAGGCATCAGAGTTCAACGCTACAAAGGATTAGGTGAAATGAATCCAGACCAATTATGCGAGACGACTCTCGACGCAGAAAAACGGACTCTCATCAAAATAATAATTGAAGATGAAGTGGAATCTGATTTGATTTTCAGCACTTTAATGGGAAATCAGGTTGAAGCGAGACGAAATTTTATTGTGACAAATGCGAAATATGTTCAAAATTTAGATGTATAAAATAATACAGGAGTCAAAATGATAGAAGAGAGAAGTAAAATTATCAGAGTTGATATTGAAGATGAAATGAAAGAATCATATTTAAAATATTCAATGAGCGTCATCGTTTCGCGTGCATTGCCAGATATACGAGATGGGCTTAAACCTTCACAAAGAAGAATTATTTATGCGATGCATGAGTTGAAACTTTCGCCAGGAAAAGGATTTCGAAAATGTGCCAAAATCGCCGGAGATACCTCCGGAAATTTTCACCCACACGGCGAACAAATCGTATATCCAACTCTTGTTCGAATGGCTCAAGATTGGAATATGCGCTATCCGCTCATTCAAGGGCAAGGAAATTTTGGCTCGATTGATGGCGATCCACCAGCTGCTATGCGTTATACAGAAGCACGCCTGCAACATACCGCTATGAATATGCTTGAAGATATTAATATGAATACTGTCGATTTTATTTCAAATTACGATGAAACTCAAATGGAACCAACAATTTTGCCTGCCAAATTTCCAAACATTTTGGCAAACGGAAGTAGTGGAATTGCAGTTGGAATGGCCACAAATATCCCTCCGCACAATATCTGCGAAATAGTTGATGGAATGATTGCAATAATCGATAATCCTGATATTCAGAATGAAGAGCTTTTGGAATATATCAAAGGTCCAGATTTCCCGACTGGTGGATTTATTTGTGGGAAACAACCCATAATTGAATATTTCAAAACTGGAAGAGGGAAATTAATCATACGAGGAAAAGCTAATATCGAAAGGGCAAAATCTGGAAAATCACGAATTATCATCACAGAATTGCCTTATCAATTGAACAAAACTTTATTGATAGAAAATATTATTTCACTTATAAAAAAGGATAGAATCTCGGCGATTTCAAATATAAGAGATGAATCAGACCGCGATGGAATGCGCCTTGTTATCGAAATCAAGAGAAACGAAGACCCAAAAATTGTCCTGAATTCTTTGTATAAATATTCGCATTTGCAAACGACTTATGGCGTAATAAATTTGATGTTGGTAAATCAAATTCCGACAGTTTTGACAATGCGCCAAACACTTTCTGAATATATCAAATTTCGACACTCTGTTGTTGTTAGACGAACTAAATTCAAATTACAAAAAGCAGAAGAACGCGCTCATATTTTGGAAGGTCTAAAAATTGCACTTGATAATATCGATGATGTAATTGCAACAATTCGGGCATCACAAAATGCTGAAATCGCAAGTGAAAAATTAATCGCAAAATTCAAACTTACAAAAATTCAGGCAAAAGCGATTTTGGAGATGCGACTTCAGCGTTTGACAGGTCTCGAGAGAGAAAAACTTGAAAAGGAATATCTCGAATTAATCAAAAGTATTTCAGAATATCGTGCAATTCTTGAGAATAAAGAGATGCGAATGGAAATTATCAAAAACGAACTTCAAGAGGTTAAAGAAAAATTTCCCGACCAGCGAAGAACAGTTATTACTGAAAGTTTTGATGATTTGGATATTGAAGATTTGATTGCTG
>JACNJR010000042.1 GCA_014382495.1 Candidatus Cloacimonadota bacterium
TGGGCTGGTTTTTTTGAGACCGATTTTCTTAGTGCAGAAGATGGATTTGAAGATTCTCCAAATCAAACTTTACTTCCATATAAAAGATATTCATATTTGAATAATTTTTTTCGTGGAAGAATTACATACCAAAAAAATGATGCTTCGCTAAAACTGGAATATCGGAATAAATTTTATAATCCGAATAAAACTGAATATTATCTAACATTTGTTCCATCACCAGGGGAAGATTTTCTACCTTACAAAATAAAACCAAATCTCCTTCAGAATGTTATTGTTTCTCTTCAACAAGATATCCCAAATTTTTCACTTGAGACGAATGGCAGATTTAGAAATCACCAATATGAAATTGACAGATCCATTACCGAATATTCAGACACCGTAAATGTATATGAGAATGATTTGTTTTGGGATGCCAAAATTCGCGTGAAAATATTTCCATTTTTAACTCTCTTTTCTAAAAATTATTACAAACAAAAAATAGATAATTTTGAATCTTATGTTCCACCGCAAGCAAAAGTTTCTGTTGATTACGACCATTTTCGTGGAGGTGTTGGACTGGAATTTTCTAAGAAAATTTTAACAAATAATTTTCTGCAATCAAGCTTTGAATACCAATACAACGATGGAATGAATATACCATTGCAAGAAGATTTTTTCTATGATTATTTCAATACATATTTGCGATACTCAACTTTAATTGGAACCGATATTGCTGGATTTGTCTCATACATCAATCGTTCATGTTATAATCGAGACGATAAACAGTTCTATCTTATTTCTGACGCGTTGCGATGTCATCTGAAGTATACTTTCCAAACCGATAAGAGTTGTAATTCGTTCATCTTAACTGGATTCAAATATAATCCAATACATTTTGGCAATGCGATTTTTGGGGAGATAAATTATCAAATTTTTTCAGAATTATACATAAATTTTGGAGATAGTTATTCGCCGGATATTACAAATGATGTAAAAATTGGGTTGGAATATTTTTTAACTTCTTTTAATCGAATTTATCTTTCTGGAATTCATTCGAAAATTTTGGACGAAAATTCTGCCAACGACGAATATAGTTTGATTACATTCGGTATGAAATTTGTGTTTTAATTGAAAAAAATTAGAATGTAAGTCCGGCACCAATACGAATCGCTGGATATTTGCCTGTTGAAAAATCAATACAAGCATCAAGGATTAGAATTTTCAATCTGGCGCCGAATGTAGCACGAAATTCATTTTCACCGATAATGTCAAATGACAATTTCTCGCCAAAATAATTACTAACATTTCCACTATATTCATAATTTGCAGATAGTTTTGTGTTTTCAATTCCTGCCCCGAGATAGAAAGTTAGTATCAAAAATTTCTTGCTGATATGCGCATTCAGAAATGTGCTTTCGATCGTAATCACTTCACCCTCATCCAATTCAAATTTTTGATAAGTTCCTTGAATTGAAATTGCGGTCGGGCAGAGTGGAATCCACCTGCTAACTTTATGTTTGATACCCACGCCCCAAAATGAAATATCTCCAATATCTTCTATCTCCATCAAAGGGAGATATCTTCCGATAATTTCAAATCCGTAAGGAAGACCGAGATATGCTTGTGGCACGACCATCGGCAAAACGGATATATCTAATCCGTCTGGTAAGTTCAAAGGATCACCAGTAGTAATTGGAGTAAATACTTCACCAGAACTTCCCCAAACTGTTGCCGTCTCTATTAGAAGTTCAGCATAAATAGAAGTGTCTGGATTTACTGCGATAAAAGTTTTTTCGCTATCATCGACAAGAAATGCGCCAATTGAGTTTAGAGAGATACCAAAATGAAATGGCTTTACAACTTCCGCAGTATTGAACCAGCCGGAATTCAGATTAGTTCCAAAAGCGGTAACGAATGGCTGAAAATAATTCTTTGCATTTTTTTCTGTTAAACTTTTCAAATTATCTTCCAAATCTGCGTTTGCTGTGCTAATTGAGATTAAAAGAATTGAAATTACCAACAATGAAAGAATCGATTTCTTCTTCATCATTATCTCCTATATTTTTTGTAAATTCATTTTGATTATTCAATTATTGGTCAAGTTTTTTTTATTTTGCAAAATCTTCTCTTTCCAACTTTCACAATTATTCCATTTTCAATTTTTAGATTGAGATTAATATCGTTTATTCGATTGCCGTTTATCGAGACAGCGTTCTGATTTATCATTCGTCGTGCTTCATTATTTGTTTTGACAAGATTTGCGTCAACAAGCAATTTCACAATCCAGATTTCGTCTTCTTCAATCTCAAAAATTGGCATTTCATCTGGGATTTCTTTTTGGGCAAAGACCTTTTGAAAATGTGTTTCTGCTTTTATAGCTGCATCTTTGTTATGATATAATGTCACGATTTCTCGGGCAAGTTGCATCTTTATATTTTTGGGATTCTCTTTTTTAGATTTTAGAACATTCTCAATTTTTTTAATTTCATTCGGATGCATTTTTGTAGCAAGTTTGAAATAATTCAGAATAATCGAATCTGGAATTGACATCACTTTTCCGTATTTTTCTTCGGGAGAATCGAAAATGGCAATGTAATTATTGAAACTTTTGCTCATTTTTTCTTTCCCATCAGTTCCAATCAAAATTGGCGAGAGAACTGCAATCTGTTCTTCTTTTCGCATAATTTTTTGCAACTCTCTTCCGGCAAGAATATTGAATTTCTGTTCGGTTGCACCAAGTTCAACATCCGCATCAATTGCAACAGAATCATACGCCTGCAAAAGTGGATACAGAAGTTCGTGCAAAGACAATGGCAGACCATTTTCATATCGTTTGCGAAATGTTTCGTGAGCCATAAATTGTGCAAGAGTAAATTTGGACATCAGATTTATTACACTTTCAAGATTCATTTTTTTGAACCATTCTGATTGCCAGCGCACTTCGGTTTTATCAGGGTCCAGGATTTTATACATCTGCTCCATATATTTTTCTGCATTCTGTTTGACATCGTCAGAAGAGAGGTGTTTTCGAGTTTCATCTCTGCCAGTTGGATCGCCAATTTGAGCAGTAAAATCTCCAATAATAATTACGCCAATATGACCCAAATCTTGGAAATCGCGCATTTTACGAATTGGAACAAGATGTCCGATGTGCACATCATATCCGGTTGGGTCAATGCCGTATTTTATGCGAAGCGGCTTTCCGGATTTTTCAGATTTTTTTAATTTTTCAAGCAATTCCTTTTCTGGAATTATCTCTTCTACACCATTTTTTATTACTGACAAAATTTTTTCTAATTTCAAAATTACTCCTATTTTCAAATTATTCTTGACAATTCATCTCAGGATAAAATCCTTCGGACTCTTTTAAACGAGAAATTTTTTGGTGCTGAAGAGGGGACTTGAACCCCTACCCACCAATCGGCGGACTAGGTCCTGAACCTAGCGCGTCTACCAATTCCGCCACTTCAGCATAAAACCAAAAAATCTGTTTTGTGCTTTTTGTAGTCAAGAAAATTGTGAGTATGATGATTTTTTAAGAGAAAAAATAAATAGGAGAAAAAGATGGAAAAGAATGATATGATATTTCAGCAACTTCTGTTTTCGTTCCAAATGCAAGGAATGATTTCTTTGGGGAAAATTATGAATCCTTCAACTCAAAAGATCGAACGAAACCTTCTAATTGCCCAGTCAACAATTGACACATTAGAAGCGTTGAGCGAGAAGACGAAAGGTAATTTAACCGATGATGAAAAAAAATTGCTAAATCAGATTATGTACGATTTGAAAATGAATTATGCAGATGAAGTTTCAAAAAAACAGGAAGAAAAACCGGAAGAAAAGGAAAAAGAGAAGAAGCAAAAACCAGAAAAAGATAAAACTGAACCCAAGAATAAAAATAAAGAAGAATAAAAATCTGTGTGAAAATAATTTATGGCAAAAATATTTAGGAGTTTTAAGATATGAAATTAATTGAGTGTGTTCCGAATTTCAGCGAAGGAAGAGACAAAAATATAATCAAACAGATAACGGATGTGATTGAAGCTGTAGAAGATGTGACACTATTGGATGTCGATCCGGGTAAGGAGACAAACAGAACTGTTGTAACATTTGTCGGCACGCCAGAAAGCGTGCAAGAAGCAGCATTTCAGGCAGTTAAAAAAGCATCCGAAGTTATCGATATGCGAAATCATAAAGGTGCTCATCCTCGAATGGGCGCAACAGATGTCTGTCCATTTGTGCCGGTCTCTGAAATTACGATGAAAGATTGTGTGGAAATCTCGAAAAAATTCGCAAAACGAGTCGGCGAAGAACTTCAAATTCCTGTCTATCTTTATGAAAATTCTGCATCAACTCCCGAAAGAAGAAATCTCGCTTATGTCAGACAAGGTGAGTATGAGGGTTTGGAAAAGAAATTGAAAAATCCGGAATTCAAGCCAGATTTTGGACTTGCAAAATTCAATCCTAAAACAGGTTCGTTGGTTACTGGCGCACGCGAATTTCTGATTGCTTACAATATAAATCTCAATACAAGAAATGTGAGCAAAGTGAAGGATATTGCGTTGACAATTCGCGAAAAAGGTCGCAGAAAACGAGACGAAAATTATCAGCCAGTTAAAGACAAAGATGGCAATATCGTCCAAATTCAAGGTCTGTTTGAAAATGTGAAAGCAATCGGCTGGTACATTCCGGAATATGGGCAAGCACAAATTTCGATAAATTTCACAAATTACAAAACATCTCCTCCTCATATCGTTTTTGACAAAGTGCGGGAATTGGCTTTACAAATGGGTTTGGTGGTTACTGGCAGCGAATTGGTCGGACTCATTCCACTCGAAGCGATGTTGATGGCGGGGAAATATTTTCTTCAAAATCAAGGAATTTCTTATGCTGTGAGTGAAAAAGAATTAGTTCATATTGCAACAATTTCTTTGGGTTTGAGCGACATTGTGAAGTTTAATCCAAATGAAAAAATTATCGAATATCGCATCGCGAAAAAGGGAAAACTTATCGATAAAACTATTGTCAATTTTGTGGATGAGCTTGCTTCGGATTTGCCTGCACCAGGTGGCGGAAGCGTAGCTGCACTCTGCGGAAGTTTGGCAGCATCATTAACTTCAATGGTTGGAAATCTTACAGTTGGAAAACGAAAATTCAGCAGTTCGAACGAACGGATTGCGTACAAAAAAAATGAAAAAATAATGACGGAAATGGCTTTTCTGGCTCAACAATTGAAGAAAAATTTGCTCAATGCAATCGATGAAGACACAACGGCTTTCAATAAATATATGTCTGCAATGCGACTTCCCCAAAAATCCGATAAAGAGAAAAAGATTCGCAAAAATGCAATCCAAAATGCGATTGAAAATGCCACAAAAGTTCCGCTGGAGACAATGAAACTTTGTTATGATGTAATCAAATTAAGCGCGCAAGCGGCGGAAAATGGGAATCCAAATGCAACTTCTGATGCGGGAGTTTCTGCCATTTCTGCTTTTGCCGGCGTAAAGAGTGCATTTCTCAATGTGAAAATAAATCTGCCAGGAATTGATGATAAAAATTTAAAAAATAAAATTTTTACCGAATCTGAAAAAATTCTAAAAAATTCAAAATTATTATCTGAAAAAGTAGAAAAACTTGTTCTAAAGAAATTAAACTAAAACAAACTTTAAAAAACAAAAAGGTCTGAAAAAATCAGACCTTTTTTACAATAATATTTAATAAATTCTAATCGATTGTAGCTGGTTCCACCTCAGGAGCTTCATCAGTATCAATCTGAGTTGTGTCTGCTACTTTTTCTACCGGTGCGATTTTATCTGGGGTTTGCACATCAGTTTTGGGATTCGAGAAAATGATAATAAGAACGACTATAACAACAATTAGTATTATTCCAAGTAACACTTTTTTCATTGTTCCTCCAACCTTTCATTTTATTTTTCCATCAAGAAAAACCATTTTTATCACTTATGAAAAAAGTTGTCAAATAAAAATTTTTTTTCAAAAAAATAAAAAAAACTTGACACTCAAATTTTTAGTATTAAATTATTAACTAATTAAAATTTGAATAGTAAAAAATTAAGGATTTAGATTATGAATAAAAATGAATTGATAATTCTCGGCCTTCTGAACGAAAAGCCATCTTATGGATACGAATTGAAAAATACTATCCGAGAAAGAAATCTTGATAAACTTGGACTGATAAAGGAGCCATCAATTTATAGCACGCTAAATAAATTGGAAAGAGAAAAAAAGATTACTGGGGAAAAAAACCAATACGGCAATATGCCGCCAAGCACAATCTATTCACTTACAAACAAAGGGAAAAAGTCGCTGAAAGAGAATGTGGAACAAGCATTAAACTCAAAAAAAATTCCAGCAAATCCTCATATTCTTGGAATTGCATTCATAAATGGGACTTCTCAAAAAAATGCGATAAAAATTCTTAAAAATAATTTGGAACATATCGAAAATAGGAAAAAGCTTTTTCTCGAAGAGAATTCAAAAATAAATGAACTTGATATCCCTTTCAATAAAAGGTTTTTGATTGAATTTGCTAACGAAATACAACCAATTGTGAAAAGAAAAATACGAGAATTAATTAAAGAAATTGAAAATACAGATGAATCTTTTTTCTATCAAAATGAGGAAAAATCGTAATGAGAAAAAATATTTTATTAATTTCAATTAGCATATTTTTTATTTTTATTTGCTTAAATATTTATGCAATTACGCTTGAAGATGCACAAGAAATTGCTAAAAAAAACAACAAAAATTTTCTATCTCAAAAGGCAAATGTTGAACAGGCAAAATGGAATGAATACAATGCTTTGACGAACTTTCTGCCAAAATTTTCTCTTGATGAAAGAATTGTTCGAATTGACGATGATACTTATAATCTTGCGACGGAAACATTTGAAATCCCCGTTTTTAATACAGATAATCCACCGCAAATTATTGATACGCTTCAGATGTCGTCTTCAGCAATGTTTCCAAATGGAATTTTTCAGACAACTTACACAACGACATTGAATGTTATCCAACCGATTTTCAATGGCGGCAAGACAATTCTCGGATATCAAATCGCGAAATTATCGAAAAATCAAGCAGATTTGAATCTTCAAAATGAAGGCAAAAATCTTGAATATCAAGTCGCAAATGTATATTTCAATCTTTTGAAAATGGATGAAATTCTTAAACTATCTGAAAAAAGTTTGAAATCAAGCAAGGCACAATTGCGAAAAGTTTCGGAAAAATTTGATGTAGGAATTGCAAAAAAATCCGATGTTCTGCAATGGAAAGTGAAAGTTGAAAATGACAGAAACACGCTTGCTGAGATGAAAAATAATCTCTTGATTTTGGAAACAATATGGAAAAATCTGCTTAGTTTAGATAGCGAGAATATTTCTTTCCCAGAAAAAATTTCTCTCTCAAAATATAATATTGAGATTAAAAAATATTCAAGATTTTCTGAAACGGAAAAAGAAACTGAATTGCAAAAAATTCTTTATCAAACCGAAAAATATAATCCTAACTTGAAAAATTTGGCAATTACAGAAGAGATTGCGAAAAAGGGATATCAAATTGCAAAAGGAAATTTTCTGCCTTCAATAAATTTGCAATATTCACGGCAATTTGAAAGCGATGACGAGTTTGATTTTGAAGGAACAAAGAATTGGACGGTTACCGCGATTGCATCATTTCCAATCTTTCAAAGTGGAGCGAATTTTACAAATCTGAAAAGAAGCAAGTATCAATTTCGAAAGACAAAACTACAACTTGGCGACACGAAGGAACAAATTTTGCTTGGCGCGGAAAACTCATTTTATGGTTTACTCAACAAATCACAGAAAGTTATCAGCAACAAATTATCTCTCGAAAATGCGAAAGAAAATCACAAAATTATAAATGATTTATTTGAGCAAGGAATTGTCACAAATACAGAATTGCTCGACGCGGAAATTTTACTTTTTTCTACTAAAATAAACCTTACAACTGCGTATTATGATTACATTCTCGCGAAATATGAATTAGAAAAATTTACAGGTAATTATGAATAAATTTTATAAAATGCGAAATTAATTGTTTGGCACAATTCTTTAAAAACAAGAAAAAGGAGAAATAAAATGTTTCGTAAAAGATTGATGATGTTTCATTTGGCTTTAATTTTTATAGTGGTACTTTTTATTGGATGTCAGAAAAAAAGTGAGGAAGAAAAACCAAAATTTAAATTTTTGAAAAGTGGAAAAATGTATGTAGAAGTTGCCGAAGTTAAGCGAGAAAACATTTCATCATATTTGGAATATTCGGGAAAACTAAAAGCAGAAAAATCAGCAAATATCGGCTCGAATTTGTCGCTGAGAATTGATGATATTGTAGTCGAACAAGGCGATATAATTCGAAAAGGTGACCTGCTTGCGATTATGGATAGCACTCAACTAAATCAAGCAAAAGCTCAATTTGAAAATGCAAAAGAGGATTTTGAAAGGATGAAAAAATTGAAAAAATCCGGCTCAATTGATGAGCAAACATTTGATAAAATAAAAACCCTTTACGAAACGACCAAAAGTTCATATAAATTTGCACTTGCAAACACAAAAATAACTGCACCTTTTGATGGAATTGTCTCTCTGAAAATCAAAAATGAAGGTGAAAATTTTAGCCAAATGATGCCCGGCTCATCAGGATTGACAGGGATTTTGCGAATTGTAAATCTTGATGTCTTAAAAGCTACAATCGATGTTTCTGACCAAGACATCAACAAGATAAAACTTGGGCAAAAAGCTATCGTTTCTGTAGATAATCTGCCGGAAATGGAATTTATTGGAAATGTTACCTTTATCTCTCCAGAAGCCGATGCAATGTCGGGAACTTTTCCTTGCGAAATTGAGATAGATAATCAGAATCATATTCTAAAACCGGGACAATTTACGAGAGTGAATATCATCATAAAAAACCGTAAAAATGTGCTTACTGTCCCACAAAAAGCGATTGTCGATTTCAACTTTGTTTTCATCGCTAAAGATGATAAAGCAATTCGGAAAGAGATCGAAATTGGAATTCAGAATGAGAATAAAGCAGAAATTTTATCAGGAATTGAGGTCGGAAATTTTGTAATTGTGAGTGGAAATATCGGACTAAAAAATGGCTCAAAAGTAGTAATTCGTAATTAAAAATAAACGGAGTTTTAAATGAAATTACCTGAATTTTCTGTAAATAGAAGAGTGACCGTGACGATGCTCACAATTTTGGTCATCATTTTAGGATTGGTCTCATTTATGCAACTCGGTTTTGAGATGCTTCCTGAACTTGATTATCCGACAATTTCAATCGTTACAACCTACATCGGCGCGGCGCCGGAAGATATCGAAAAAACCATCACAAAGCGGATTGAGACGGCAATCGCTGGCGTGAAAAATGTTAAAAATCTTAACTCCATCAGTTTGGAAAATACATCGCTAATTATGGTGGAATTTGTTTGGGGAGCGAATCTTGATTTTGCTGCTCAAGATTTACGCGATGCAATCGATATGATTGTTGACTATCTTCCCGATGATGCGAAGAGGCCGATGGTTATGAAATTCAATCTTGCACAAATGCCGATTTTGTATTACGGCGTAACAGGCGCAAAAAATACATACGAACTCAGAAAAATAATCGAAGAAGAGGTCGAACCAAAACTTAAGCATCTCGATGGCGTTGCATCAATAATGGTGATGGGCGGAAAAATTGCAGAAAAACAAATTATCGTAGATAAAATAAAATTGGAGCAAAGAAATATCTCAATTGATAATGTTACAAATGTATTAAGAACCCAAAATTTAAATCTCTCTGCGGGATATATCGAAAAACGCCAAAACGAGTATCTGTTGCGTACTATCGCTGAATATAAATCTATAAAAGAGATTGAAAATACGCCAATTTCAACAAGCCAAACGGGGAAGATAATTTATGTTAAAGATGTTGCTAAAGTTGTCGATGGCTTCAAAGAGGAGAGATATTATGTTCGAACGAATAGTCGTCCGACTGTAATGATGTATATCAGCAAAGAATCTGGCGATAACACTTTGGCTGTGGCAAATAGGGTGAAGAAAAAATTAAAATTGATTGAAAAAGATTTGCACGAAGATATTGAATTTGCAGAAATTTTTGATATGGGTTTGGTGGTTTCAAAAATTACCTCAAAAACTGGTTTAAATTTGATTGTTGGCGGATTTCTCGCAATTTTGATTATGTTTATTTTTCTCAGAAATTGGCGCCCAACTTCGACAATTTCACTCGCAATCCCAATTTCTGTAATCGCCACTTTTATCCCAATTTATCTTGCAAAATATTCGTTGAATATGATGACGCTTGGCGGACTTGCGCTCGGAGTTGGAATGCTTGTGGACAATTCGATTGTTGTAATCGAGAATATCTATCGGCATCTTGAAATGGGGAAGAAAAAATTCACAGCCGCAAAACTTGGCGCATCTGAAGTTGGAATGGCGATAACGGCATCAACGCTGACAACTATCGCAGTTTTCTTGCCAATAATATTCGCAAAAGGATTTACCGGCCAGCTTGTAAGAGGATTGGCTTTGACCGTTGCATTCGCACTTTTTGCATCGCTATTTGTCGCCCTGACAATCGTTCCGATGATTGCATCAATCATTTTCAAAAAACATAAAAAAGATATAGATTTTCATAATTCATCTGGAAAAATTTTTACAAAAATACGCACGAAATATTTAGGATTACTCAATTGGTGTTTAAAACATCGAGTAAAAACGATTGTTATTACCGGCACAATTTTTATTGCTTCGATAGCGTTGATAAAAGTAATCGGAACAGAATTTATGCCCAAAATCGATATTCCGATGCAGACATTGACTATCAATACTCCAATCGGAACGAGTTTGGAAGAGACCAACAACTTGGTGTTACAAATTGAGAAAAGCATTTCAGAAATCGATGAAGTGCAAAATATTATGAGCTTAGTCGGCCCGATGACAGAAGGTGGTGCATCTGCCGACCCAACTAATCCACAAAGTCAAAATGAAGCACAAATCTTTTTCCGACTTCATCCAAAAGAGGAAAGAAAACGAAATGCGGAAGAAATTCAGAACGCAATCAGAAGAAAAATTCCAGATTTAGAAGGCGTGAAAATAACATTTATGGATATGTCTGGCCAAATGATGGGCGGCGGCGGAGCACCAGTCGTTATCAAATTATTCGGTCAAGATTTAACCTTGCTAAAACCTATCAGCGAAGAGATTGAAAGAAGAATTTCCAACATAAATGGCGTTGTTGATGTTGAGAATTCTTTCAAGAAAAGCAAGCCCGAATATCATATTTTTATAGACAAAGATAAAGCATTTCATTATGGATTAACCGCTACACAGATTGCATCTACAATAAAATCAGCCACATTCGGAGCCATTGCCGGAATATTCAGAGAAAAAGGAGATGAAATCGATATCCTTGTTCGGCTTGACGAAAAGCACAGAAACAGCTTGCAGGATATTGAAAATCTCGGCATTACCTCTCCGCTTGGCTTTACAATTCCGCTGAAGCAGATTGCAAATATTAGAATTGAAAAAGGTCCAATCAAAATTTTACGAGAGAATCAAACACGAAAAGTGGACATCACCTCAAATATTACAGGAAGAGATCTCGGCAGTGTCATCGCTGATGTCAAAGTGGCGATAGCAGATATTCAGAATAATCTTCCATCGGGATATTTTATCGAATTCGGCGGCTCATATCAAGATATGCAAGAGGGATTCAAAACGCTCTTCTATGCCCTGCTTCTCGCTGCACTTATCGTGTATGTGATTTTGGCTTCTCTGTTTGAATCATTCAGACAGCCGTTTGTAATTATGTTCACATTGCCACTCGCATTCATCGGAGTTATGTTGTTGATTTTCATAACTGGAACCACTTTCAGCGTGATTTCTTTTGTCGGAGTTATTGTACTCTCGGGAATTGTCGTGAATAATGGAATTGTGCTGATTGACCACATTAACCAACTCAGAAGAAATGGAATGAAATCCCAAAAAGCGATCATTCAAGCAGGTTCAGACAGAATTCGACCGGTTTTAATAACTGCGATTACAACAATTGGCGGAATGTTTCCGATGGCTATAAGCGCTGGTCAAGGTTCGGAGATGCGGTCTCCGCTTGCAATTGCTGTAATTGGCGGATTAATTAGTGCAACATTTTTTACACTGCTCGTCATTCCGACGATTTATAGTTTGGTCGAAAAAATTTCTTACAAGAAAAAATAGAAATTTTTAAACCTTTTTATAAACAAAATGTCAGAAGCAACGAAATGAAAAATTTAATCTATGCAAAAAGATGAATTGAATGAGATTTTTGAGAAAAATTATAAAAAGATTTTTTTTCTGGCTTTTAAAATGTTAAAAAATTATGAAGATGCTGAGGACGCTACACAGGAAATTTTTATGAAAGCACATCAGAATATTGATAAATTTAGAGAAGAATCCAAATTCTCAACCTGGCTTTATCGCATCGCCCTGAACCATATTTACGGATTTTATAAAACAAAGAAAATGGATGTAAAAAACAGTTTAACAAATAGCGTGTTATCAAATAGAAATACACCAGAAACTGCTTTGCACGAAAAAGAATTATACAAAAAATTGGATGAAATAGTCAACAAATTGCCCAAAATGCAGAAAAAAGTTTTCCTTTTGAGATATTATAACCAGTTCAAATTTAAGAAAATCGCAAAAATTCTCAAACGAAGTTTGGGAACGGTAAAAAGTAACTATTTTTTCGCAATGGAAAAGGTGAAAGTTGAATTTGAGAAGAATAATTTATTAGAATTCAAGGATAATTAATTATGAAATGCCTGTCTGACAAGAAAATTTTGGAATATCTGAATGATGAACTTAGTTCAGATAAAAATGGTCAAATTTCGCTTCACATAAAAAATTGTGAAAATTGTCAGAAAAAAATGCAGGAATGGGGAAAAGTTGTTTCTTTAACTGAACAATTTATTGAAACAGATAAAGAAAATATCACAATTCCTGATTATAATTTTGTTACAATTTCTACGGAAACTGAGGAAAAATATATTTGGATTAAACATTGGTGGAAATCCGCAGCAGCAACAGCGGCAGTCGCAGCAGTTTTGCTTGCAATAATACTTGTAGCACCTTTGCAAAAGCCAGATGATTATTCTCAATATGTTGTTTTGGAGACCGAAAATGGTTCCACAGAAGCATATCTTTTTGACGATAATACCTTCTCAGAACTTGAACAGATTATGCTGGAAGAGATTTATCAGAATGAAGAATTGCGAAATGAAATACTTTATAGTGATTGGGAAAACATAGCAGATATGTTCACAGAAGAAGAGATTCAGCTTCTTGAAGATGAAATAAAAAAACAGAAAAAATCCACAAAATGGATGTAAAAAAATGAAAGGAGACAAAGATGAAAAAATCAAAAATCATTGCAATCGCAGTAGTTCTATTGCTCGTTGTAACCGCTGCATTTGCGAGACAAAAAGGTAAAGATTGTCACAAAAAAGGTGGTGAAGTTGTCGGGCAATATCGCACTTTGGAAATGCTAAAAGTTCTCGATTTGACTGAAGGCGAGAGTGAAGATGTGCTTCCTATCATAGCTGAAATTGGAAAAAATCGTGAAACTTTCCATTTCGAGCGAAATCAAACTATCAATGAAATTGAATTCGCAATCAAACAAGAAGAGACAAGCAACCTCAAAGAACTGAGCGACAAACTTCTTGAACTTCAAAAGAATTTTGATAAAGAAAGAGTTAAACTCTTTAAGAAATTGCGTTCAAATCTTTCGGAAGAGCAATTTGCAAAATTCATAATCTTTAACCGCTCTTTTGGTTCGCGATTGCATGAAAAGATGAGTAAAATGAAGAAAGAACGATGTGATGAGTAATATGCAACAACTCTTGCATAAAAAGGGCAGAATGTATATTCTGCCTTTTATTTTTTCCTTTTTGAAATATGGATTTCAGAAAATTGTTTATTCTGAAAAACCGAAATTTTTTTCAAGCGTAAAAGTTCTAAAGTAGCCAGAAAAAATGTGATTATCTCGAGTTTGCTGCATTTTGCCATTATATCCGAAAATAAAATTTTTTTATTCTTTCTGAGCAACTTACGAATCTCGCTGATTTTATCTTCAACATTAAATTTTTCTAAAATAATATTTTCTGGAATCTCCTGTGGTTTTTTGAGAATGAATTTTTGGAAAACTTTGAGAAGTTCGTAAAGGTCGCCGCTATCTTGTTCTATTTCATAAGAGACAGCAAAACGCTCCATCTGCTTTCTGGTCTCTTTATCAATTTGGCGATAAAAGTAGTATCGATTCTCTTCAGCTAAATCATTTAGGAGAACTGCGCCCTCTTTTATTTTCTGATATTCAAGCAGATTATTCACCAATTCCGCTCGCGGGTCTTCCTCCTCTTCTTCGACTAATCTTGGCAAAAGCATACGAAGTTTTATCTGCATCAAAGTTGCAGTCATTTCCAAAAAAGCGCCCTCAACAGCGATGTCTAATTCCTTCATCAAGGAAATATGCGTGAGATATTCAGCCAGAATGAAAGCAATTGGAATGTCATAAATATCAATCTTGTGTTTACGAATGAGAAAGAGCAACAAGTCCATCGGACCTTCGAAATTGGATAATTTTATCCTATATTTTTTTTCGTCAGACCTTTGAATTTTGCCTGCAATTTTGATTTCTGGATTTGTCATTTTCTAATATATTTCAAGATACTTATCCAACTCCCATTGAGAAACTTGCTGATTAAATTCATTCCACTCTTTTGTCTTTGCTTCAACATAATTTTGCCAGATATGGTTACCCAAAGCATCTTG
>JACNJR010000005.1 GCA_014382495.1 Candidatus Cloacimonadota bacterium
TAAAATGGCAAAAACTGATTCCCAAATTTTAACTTTCCTTTATTAAAATTTTTCATCATCTTTTTCATCTGTTCAAACTGCTTCAGAAGTTGGTTTACTTTTTGCAGCGATGTGCCGCTACCATTTGCTATTCTTTGTCTACGACTGCCATTTATGATTTCAGGATGTTCCCTTTCCATCTTTGTCATCGACAGGACAATTGCCTCAATATGCTTGATATCCTTTTCATCCACATTAATATTTTTCATCATTTTTGAATTTGCGCCAGGCATCATTTTCAGGATTTCATCCAACGACCCCATCTTTTGCATTTGACGAAGTTGGGTTAGAAAATCTTCAAGTGTGAATAGATTTTTTCGCAATTTCTTTTCTAATTTTTCTGCTTCATCTTTCTCAAAAACAGATTCGGCTTTTTCGATTAGCGTAAGCATATCGCCCATTCCGAGAATTCTTGAGGCCATTCTATCCGGATGGAATGGCTCAAGGTCATTTAATTTTTCTCCAACGCTAACAAATCTGATTGGCTTTTGCGTAATTGCTCTGATGGAAATCGCAGCGCCACCTCTTGCATCACCATCGAGTTTTGTTAGGATTAAACCAGTCAGATTCAATCGAGAATTAAATTCTTTCGCGCTATTGACCGCATCTTGTCCAGTCATAGAATCTGCGATATACAGCACTTCTTCCGGCTTAATTGTCTTGGCCAAATTTTCTAATTCAGACATCATTTTATCGTCGATATGAAGTCGTCCCGCGGTATCAAAAATTATAAGATTATGCTGGTTTTTATCTGCAAATTTTAGAGAATTTTTTGCTATTTTCGAGATGTTTTTAGAATTTTCAGAATAAATTGGAACTTCTATCGATTTTCCTAATGTCTCCAACTGTTTTATGGCAGCTGGCCTATAAATATCTGCTGCAACAAGAAGTGGATTGAAATTTTGTTTTTTGTAATGCAGTGCGAGTTTTGCGCACGCAGTTGTCTTACCAGAACCTTGCAATCCGACGATAATTATTTTTGTTGTTTTATTTTTTGGAAATGCCATTTCGGGCGCATCAGATTTCATCAATGCGATTAGCTGCTCATTTACAATTTTGACAATTTGCTGACCGGGAGCTAAAGATTTTTGGACAGTTTCACCAAGTGCTCTTTTTTCAATTTCGCTGATAAAATTTTTGACGATTAGATAGTTTACATCGGCTTCCAGCAGAGCCAACCTAATTTCTCGCAAACTGGATTTGATATCCTTCTCTGAGAGTTTTCCGCGCGATTTTAGTTTTGAAAAAATTGCTGCCAGTTTTTCAGTAATGGAATCAAACATCTCGCAAACCTTTTATAACTTTTGAATAATTTTTCTGTTTGAAAATGAAATTTCCCGCAACGAGAATATTTGCTCCAGCGTCTTTTGCTATTTTTGCTGTCTGAAAATTTATACCGCCATCAACTTCGATTTCAATATTTTTTTTATCTCTGAATTCACATACCTTGCGAATTTTGTGGACACATTCAGAAATAAATTTTTGCCCACCAAATCCTGGATGGACAGTCATTATCAAAATAAAATTTACGAAATTCAAAATTTTTTTAATGCTCCGAATATCAGTTTCTGGATTTATAGCAATTCCGGCTTTGATTTTAGTTTGCTGGATTTCCGAAAGCAATTTTTCATATTCTGAATCGGTCTCAATATGAAATGAAATGAAATCTGCGCCAGCTTCAATAAATTTTGGAATGAAAAATTTAGGATTAGAAATCATCAGATGCACATCCAAAGGCAAATTTGTGATTTTTTTTATCTGATTAACGAGTTCAGGGCCGAAAGTTAAATTTGGCACAAAATGTCCGTCCATAACATCTAAATGAATGATGTCGGCGCCGGCTTTTTCGATTTTCCTGATTTCGTTTTCTAAATTCAAAAAATTAGCAGAAAGTATTGATGGTGCTATTTTAAGGTTCATAATTGTATTAAAATTGAAAACTAAAAATTCATTTTTTTATGGAATGCCTGATTCCCAAAAAAGAAATTTTCGATGAGAAAATTGGCGCCCACAAAAAGGACTTGAATTTTCTTTGACATCATCTGCCAGAAATCGAAAAAATAATCTCTTTAATTTGCTCTTTTGGATTAAGTTTTTTGTTAATTTTTTCCAAAATCTCCAACTTGTTTAAAACCAATTCCTGTAGCCAAACATTATTTGTAACATTGACGAATAGGATGTCTTTTTCAAGTTTGCTTACAAATGCTTTTTGGCTTAATATTTTGCCGATAGCTTGGCTCCAGAGTAATCCGATTTTTATCTCGCGAGAAAATTTATTTTTTGAGATATTCCGAATCAGATTTTCAATGATTTTTTTCGCAGAAGTGAACGAGGACATTTATGCCAATTTGTTTTCGGAAAACAGAGAAATACCAATCCACGAAAAGATGGAAAGTCCTATCAGAATGTAATATACGAGACCGAGCGCGTCATAACTGCAATCGTAAAATGACATCGCAAGTGCGGGTAGAAAGGCGGCAATTATAAGAAGAAAATATCCTAAAACTGAAAATAAAATTCCCTTTTTTCCAGCAAGATATTTGTTTATTAGAGAAATTGCGAAAATGCTTGTTGCCACAATTAGCAATGCAAAAATGAAAATTAAGACCTGAATCCAAAACGCGAAATTTGCATTTCCAAAGACCAAATTTGGCAGTAAACAACCGAATAAAACCAAAAATAAACCAAAAACTCGTTTGAAAATTATCTGAAATTTTGTTGTGACCGTTCTGCGTTTGCTTTTTTTTGCAATGACAAATCCTGCTGCAAAAATAATAATTGCGAAAATTATCCAAATTAACATTGATCTTGCCGGATTATCGCTGCCAAATCCAAGTGCGGAAAAGGCAAGCACAATAACAATCCACATCAAAATTTCGCCAATTACGCTAAAAATCTTTTTCATTCGTCCTCAGCTTTTGTCGTTGGAACAACATTCAATTTTAATTTACTTTCAATCTGATTTTTTAGAATAATATCTACCGTATGCTCACCAATTTTTTTAATATGATGTTCCATTTTCACATTGGTTTTGTCGATTTTCAATCCTTCTGAATCGAGTGCGGAAACGATGTCAGATTCGCTAACAGAACCATAAAGATGACCGTCTTCATCAGCATTTCGTTCGAATGCAATACTCACTTTTTCAATCTGTCTTGCAATCATTTCTGTTTCTTTTAGCTCTTCGGCTCGTCGTTTTTCGTCTGCTTCTTTCAGTTTAGAAATGAGATTCAAATTTTTGGAAGTTGCTGGAATTGCAAAATTTTGTGGGAGCAGAAAATTTCTGGCATATCCATTTGCAACTTTAACAATATCTCCAACTTCACCAAGATTTTCCATTCTGGTTTTCAAAATTATTTTCATTCGAAATCCTTTCAGAAATATATTTATGAAACTATTATTATCTCCAAATTTTTAGTCAGAATATGGAATAAGAGCCATTTGGCGCGCTCTTTTCACTTCGCGAGAAACTTTTCGCTGATGCTTTGTGCAAGTTCCGGAAATTCTTCTTGGAAGTATCTTCCCATTATCCATAAGCGATTTTTGAATTATGTGAATTTTTTTGTAATCGATTTCTAAACTTGAATCTTTGCAAAATCTACAAAACTTTTTCTTAAAACTAAATTTCTTTCTGAATTTCTTATTAGAATCTTTAGAACGGGACCTCATCTTCGTCTTCTACTCCTTTCGTATTTTCAGAAGCTTCTGGATTATCATCGCTGGCTGGTTCCGATGTATCCACTTCTCTTTCGAGATTTTGGATTCTACTGGCCATGATTTCAACAGTTGTTCTTTTATTGCCGTCTTTATCTTGCCAACTTTGCCACGACAATCTCCCTTCTACAATGACGGGAGAGCCCTTTTTGAAATTTTCAGATGCTTTCTCTGCAAGTTTAGTCCAGGCTGTTACTTTGAAAAAGTTAGTTTCGTTTTGCCAATTCCCGTCAGAATCACGATATGCTCTGTCATTGGCAATTCCAATAGTCGCAACAGGAGTTCCCGAAGCGGTGTAACGAAGGTCAACATCGCGAGTTAACCTGCCAGAAACAATAACAGAATTGATTTTGGGTAAATTCAATTTTTTTGTCATTTTTCCTCCATTTATTTTTTATCCGGCTGATGTATAATAATAAACCGAATAATTTTTTCATCAAGTTTGTAAAATTTTTCCAGTTCTGCAATATGGTTAGAACCCAGCGTAAAATAGGCAACCACATAATATCCCTCGTCTTGATGCTCGATTTCATAGGCAAGTTTTTTCGTGCCCCACTCAACAATTTCCAAAACAGTTCCTTTTTTTTCTGTAATAAATTTCTTCACTTTTTCAATTGTCTCCGCAACTTTTTCCTTTCCAGATTGATTGACAATGAACATCGACTCATATTTTTTTTTCATTTTTTCCTTTCATTTTAGATAATTTATCAAATTTTGCTAAACGCATCACACATTTTTTTATAATCAGAATGGAGATAATTCGCAAGCAGACCAACCGCATCGGAAATCGTATTTCCAAGAATTTCATTCTCCTCGTCAGTAAATTTGGAAAGAACAAATTCTGTCAATGAAATTTCAGACGACAAGTTTTCTATGCCAATTCCGATTCTTAATCGCGGAAAATCTTCTGCTTGAATTTCTGCGATAATAGATTTTAGTCCATTATGATTTCCATCGCCACCGCTTTTACGAATTCTCATTTTCCCAACTGGAAGATTAACATCATCCGAAATAACAAGCAAATTTTTCGTGTTTATTTTATACTTTTTCATAGCTTTTTTAACGGCAATTCCAGAAAGATTCATAAAAGTATTCGGCAACAAAAAGATCCATTCATTTTTTTTCGAGATATAATATTTTCTTTTTCTTTTGAATTTCTGCGAATGAATTTTATCGCATAATTTTCTGACAACGGCAAAACCAATATTGTGTCTTGTATTTTCATATTCATTTCCTGGATTTCCGAGCCCAACGATTAATTTCACTTTTTGGTTATTTTTCTTATTTCTGTTTTTCTTCTTTTTCGTCTTCTTTCTCAGTTTCTTCGGCTTTTTCTTCACCTTCTTCTGCGGCTTCTTCGCCAACTTCTTCAAGTTCTTCTTCAACTTTTTCTTCTTCAACTTTCGGTAGAATGATGGAAACAACCGTTTCACCCATCTCTTCGAGAATTTCAATATTGGAAAATTTTCCGGATAATTCTTCGATATGAATTGAGTCACCGATTTCCAATTTTGAAACATCAATTTCGAGAGATTCTGGCAAATCTTTCGGCAGACATTTAATTTGAATTTCTCTCAAATTCATATCAATTATTCCGCCCTCCAAGACGCCCGGTGCATCGCCAATAATCTTAATGGGAATTTCAACATCAATTTTCTGTCCGGCATAAATTTCTTGAAAATCGATATGCACAATTCGGCGTGAAACTGGGTCGATTTGCACCTCTTTTATCAGTGTTCGATACTCCTTGCTTTTTACTTTAACAAAGAAGAAATTTTGCTGACCAATACTTTCGCGATAAAGGTGATAAAATTCTTTGTAATCGAAAGAAATTGGCATAGAATCGAATTTTCTTCCATACAAAATTGCTGGGAGTTTGCCATTTTCTCTTAACTCTTTTGTTGCTTTTTTTCCGACTTCTCTAATTTCTGATTTTATCTTCATTTTTCCTCGTCTTCTGTTTTAAATAAAATACTTAGCGACTCTTCGTTATGAATTCTGACTATCGCTTTCGCCAAAAGCGAACTGATTGAAATCTGTTTAATTTTCGTAGTTCGCTTCCTTTTTTCTCCAAGTGGAATTGAGTCCGTAACAACGCATTCTGCGAGATGCGATTTCTCAATTTTTTCGACAGCATCTCCGCTCAAAACTGGATGACTGCAAGCACAATAGATTTTTTTTGCACCTTCCTTTTTCAAGGCATTGGCCATATTTATAATTGAATTTCCAGAATCAATAATATCATCAACGATAATTGCAGTTTTGCCGCCAACTTCGCCGATAACGCGCAACAGTTCTATCTTTCCACCGTTTCCTTTTCTTCGTTTATCGCCAATTGCTATACTTGCTTTTAGACCTTTTGCAAACCATCTTGCGCGTGCTGTTCCGCCGGTATCGGGTGAAACAATTACTACATCTTTTAAATTCAATGGCTTAAAATAGTGCCAAAAAATCGGAAGCATCGAAAGATGGTCAAGTGGAATATCAAAAAATCCCTGAATCTGTTCGGCGTGAAGGTCAAACGCCAAAATCCGATCTGCACCAGCTTTTGTAATAAGATCAGCAACAAGTTTTGCGGTAATTGGCACTCGCGGCTGGTCTTTTTTGTCAGATCTCGCGTAAGCAAAATAAGGAATTACTGCTGTAATTCTCGCTGCTGATGCGCGCTTGAGAGCATCAATCATAATTAATAATTCCATCAAATTATCATTAACCGGAATGCAAGTTGGCTGAATGATAAAGACATCTGCGCCGCGAACATTGTCCAAAATTTTCACAAATGTATTATCGTTTGAGAATTTGAAAACCTTCGCTCTACTTAACGGATTTCCTGAAGATTGCGCTACTTTCCGAGCCAAATCCGGATGTGCATTTCCGGTAAAAATTCGAAGCTTTGAATACATATCTTAAAATTTTCCTCTTATTAAATTTTTGATTTACAAACCCAATAATCTAAATTCTGAAAATAATTTTCTGCCACTTTCATACTCTTTTTAGAATCAAAAATTCCAAAAACCGTTGCGCCACTTCCACTCATCAAACTGCCCAAAGCACCAAATTCGAACATCTTGTCTTTTATCTTTTTTATCGCTGGATATCGTGCGAAAACACCTTTTTCCAAACCATTATACATATTCTTACAAACCTTCTGAACATCATTTTCCCGAATAGCGTCAAGAATATTTTTTAGTTGAAATTTTTTTTCATTCTCAATTTCTGCCCAAGAATATGCGTCTTTACTCGAAATCCGCCAACTGCCTAACGGATTTACCAAAAGTAAATTCTCAATTTTCAAATTTGAAGAAATTTGCTGCACTTTTTCTCCTCTTCCTGAAAGAAGTCCCAATCCGCCATCCAAAAAAAAATTTATATCACTTCCAAATTTTGCTGCAACTTTATGCATTTCCTTTTTAGATAATTTCAAATTCCAAAGAGAATTGCACATTTTTATTGTCAAAGCGGCATCGCTACTTCCGCCGGCCAGACCTGCACAAATTGGAATATTTTTTTTGAGAATAATCTCCATTCCGCCATCTACTTGATATTTATCTTTCAAATAATTTGCAACTTTATAAACAATATTTTCTTGCTTTTCTATCTTTTCTTCTTTCCGCTGACGGATTGTTTTGGCATTAGAATAACAAGAAATTTTAATCGTCTCTTTTTCCGTTCCGCCAAAGGCAGAATCGAACAATCTAAAACTGATATTATCTGATAAATCAATTTCAGAAATAACGGTTTTTATGCTGTGAAATCCATTTCTGACTTTGCGATGAGATAGTATTTCCAGAAAAAGATTAACTTTTGCTTTTGCTTTCGTCAAAGGTGGATCCTCGCTTTAAGGAAAAGAGTTTGGCAAATTTTCCCTTTTTCTTTCCATCATCTTCCTCGCTAATATACGCATAATAATAGTAATAGTAGTATCCATAACCGCCGTAATATTTCTTTATTTGAACTCCATTCACAAGCACGCCGTCGGGAGTTCTTCCGATATTCTGCAGAAGTTGCTTGGCTCTATCAATAACCATTTTTTGAGTTGCACCAGCCAAGACAACAAAGATGATACAATCTGCTTTCTTCGCGATAACAAGTGGGTCAGTGACAGCGATAATTGGCGGTGTGTCGAGGATAATATAATCATATTTCTCGCGCAATTTATCCACCAAATTATTCATTCGCTTTGATGCAAGAAGTTCCGATGGATTGGCGGGAATTTTTCCAGAAATAATTATATCTAAATTTGAAATTTCCGTTGAATGGATTATTGTGGATAATTCCATTTTATCTTTTTCGCTTAAATATTTCGATAAGCCGTTTTTTTTCTCAAAATGAAAGAGGTTGTGCATTACCGGACGGCGCAAATCACAGTCTATAATAAGTGTTTTTGCACCCATTTGGGCAAGAGTTATTGCGAGATTCACGCAAGTTGTTGTCTTTCCCGCTTTGGGTTCGGAACTTGTTATTAGAAATATTTTTGCATTTGGTTTTTGCATAAGCGATACAACATTTGTTCTGAAAGTCCGATATGCTTCAGAAATTGGAGATTTGGGTGAATATTGCGGAACAAATCGATTAATTAATTGTCTTTGGAAAATTCGCAATTTTTTGAGTTTCTCTTTGTCGCTCGTCATATTTATTTCATTCTCAATCTCAACCAATCTCTCTTCATAAAATGGAATATTTGGAATTGTTCCCAAAATCGGAAGTTTCACATATCGTTCCACATCAGAAAGGGTAATGATTTTCGTATTCAAACTGTCCAAAAACATTGTGGAACCAATTCCAAGTCCCAATCCAAGAATAAGCGAGATAATGATGTTCATTTTCACTTTTGGTGAGATGGGAGATTTTGGCAGAAATGCGCGTTCTAAAACTCGTATATTACTTATTTTGCCTTCTTCGGAAATTTTTGCTTCTTCGTAGCGTGAGATGAGCATACTATAAATTTCTTCATTTATCTTTTTTGATCTTTCCAATCTTGCGAGTTCCAGTTCTGCATCTGGCAAAACCATCATTTCGAGTGAATAATTTTCCACCACTTTTTCAAGTGCTGTTACTTTTGCTTTTACAATTTGGAAATCCGCTTCTGTATTAATTATTTTTGTGAGTAATTCCTGCCGCCTATCGAGCGGGCTGAATGTCTCTTCATTTACTTGAAGGACTTTATCAATTTCGGTTCTCATCTGCATTTTAACATTTTCATTTTCTTTTTGCAAAGCGAGAAGTTCCGGATGTTGGAGATTGTAATTCTCTTTTGATAGAAATGTTGCCAATTTGCTTTCATTTTCAATTAATCTGTTACGAAGTTGCTCTATTAATGGCGTAGATATCGAGACAATTTCACTTCCTAATTTTTCATCTAATTTGCTTAAATTAGATTTTAAATATTTTAACTTTTCAGAAGTAACCTGCAAATCCGTCTGGTTAATTCTTAATTCCGTTTCAAATTCAAGCATATTTTCGGTCAATTTTTTTGCTTCATCTGAAAGGGCGAAGACATCGTTCATTATTTTATATTCACGCAAATCTTCTTCTGATATTGCTAATTTTCTTGAAGTGATATCGAGCTGTTTCTCCAAAAATTTTCTGATTGTGGTCGCTTCTGATTTTGAATATCTTAGGTCGAGTTCTCGATAGCCATCTATCAAGGCATTTACGGCGGCTTGTGCTTCTGCTGGATTTGTTGATGAAAAACTGATATTGATTATATCAACTTCTCGCTCGGTTTCGATAGCCATTCCGCCGGCAAGTGCGCTGGCTGGATTTGCTGAAGAGAGAATTGGAAAATTTACGAATTGCTTGTTTTCTTGTAATTTTCTGACTGCGCGTTTCATCACGAGAGAACTTTTGATAACTTCAATCTGATTATTCAGGTCATTTCTGCTTGTTCCGCCAACTGTAAGAAAAAGGTCTGTGGCTTTTTCCAATTCTAAAAGAATTTTTCCAGAACTTCTATAAATTCGTTGTGCGTTGTTTGTATATATTGCGCCAGCAACAATAACAATTATAAATACTGCAATTGCAATCCGTTTGTGTTGAGCAATTATTCGAGCATATTCTCTTAATTTGATACCTTCTTCTTCGCTCTCGCCGAATTGATTCAGTCCGCCGGCTGCGGAATGTTCTTGATATGTATCCATATTTTTCTCGCTTAATCTGTAAGGTTAATGTATAGATTGTAGACGCTTAGAACTACAGCGATTTTCGAAAGAAAGTCCGCAACCTTTGCAGCTCCATAAAATGTAGTTCCCGAGACAATAACCGTATCGCCAGGTCTTAAAACTGGAATATCTGAACTGTCTCCATCATCAATAAATTTTTTGAGATTTATCCAAACGACATCTTCGCTCTCTCCATTTGCTCCAGAATGAATAATTCGTATCCTTGAGAGTTTGGCTCCATCCGTTGGACCACCAGCAAGAGAAATCAGCGCGATAAGGTCGGTATCATCTGGCACAATATACAAACCGGGGTTTCGGACGCGTCCCCAAATATAAGTATAAATTTTCAGTTGTTCTGTTTTTCCCATCGTCCCAGAATATGTATATACTGATGCTCTGGGGATATCTGGCGATTGAAAATTTCCTTGCGCCCAAATTATCTCCGAAAACATCAGCAAAATTATTAGAATAGCCAAAAATTTTTTCATAAAAACTCCTTAATTGAGATGCAAAAGATTGAGGCGTATTTTTTAGTCAACTTTATTCTGAATAAATGTAATTCTTCGTTCTTCAGATTCTGAACCGCTATTAACAAAACCAAACGCGTCAATACGCCATTTATAAGGTGTATCGAGTTGAGGATTAAATTCTAATACGGATAAAGAATATTCATCGTCTGAATAAGTGTCATCTGCAAACACCAAACTGCCATCTTCATCAAAGAAGAGAATGCGAAATGAATATCCGCCGTAGGGTTGCCAGTCAAAATTAACTGTGTCAGTTATGCTAAATGTGCTATTATTAGCAGGTTCCTGCAATCCTGGTGTTCCAATCAACTGATATGTAACAGTATCAGAAACGGTGGAATTTCCTGCATTATCATATGGAATAATGAAATATGACCAATCTTTTTGAATTACGGTTTCATCGTCGGAAAGATCATGAAAAGTATCAACACATTTTGCAGAACTTTCATCAAAGAGAATATTTTCAATACATTTTGCTGTATCGTTTTGGCCTTCACAAAATCTGTAAATTTCAATGCAAGATATATCACCATCCATTGCAAGTTTAGTTTCATCCCACTGAATTCTAATGTTATTATGTACATCGCTGCCATATTCTGCATCGATTCCATTATTGTCGTCTGTAAGGAGAATTGTATCTCCAGCATCTCCCAAATGTGGAATCAAATGAACTTTTGAAGGTGGCGTTGTATCGCCAGGTTCTTCTTGGTCAACCTCGCAAGCAAAGAAAAGGACTAAACTTACAAAAATAAAAATAATAATTTTCTTCATAGTTCTATTTTTCATCGATGAGAAATTTTATGTCAATTTTTTTGTTGACAAATTTATTCCGAAAATGAGATGAATGGAATCAAAATTATCTTGGAAAATGAAAATTTACTGGAGGTTCGATGGAATATCCTTTCCAAAATATTGAAAATAGATGGCGAAAATATTGGGAACGAGAGAAACTTTTTTATGTAAATATGGAAGATACGCGACCGAAATTTTATCTCCTTTCTATGTTTCCATATCCGTCTGGAGAGCTTCATATGGGGCATATTTCCAATTATTCAATCGCTGATGCTGTTGCGCGATTCAAGATGATGAAAGGATTCAAGGTTCTTCAGCCGATGGGATATGATGCGTTTGGAATGCCTGCTGAAAATTTTGCGATAAAGCATAATTCACATCCCAAAATCACAACTTATCAAAATATTGAAAAGACGCGAAAATTATTTAAATCTATCGGATTTGGTTACGATTGGGACAGAGAAATTGCAACTTGTGACGAAGAATATTATCACTGGAATCAGTGGATTTTTCTGAAAATGTATGCACAAAATTTGATCTATAAAAAATCGTCATTTGTGAATTGGTGTCCGAAATGCGAAACAGTTCTCGCAAATGAGCAGGCCGAAAATGGAATTTGTTGGCGATGCGAATCAAAAGTTGTGCAAAAAGAAATTGAGCAATGGTTTGTCAAAATTACAAATTATGCTGAAGAATTATTAGACCATTCGAAGTTTGACAATTGGCCGGAAAGAGTTATCACGATGCAGAAAAATTGGATTGGAAAAAGTATTGGAACGGATATTAATTTTCCGCTGGAAAATATGAACGAAAAAATTCCGGTTTTCACAACTCGTCCAGATACGATTTTCGGCTGTACTTATATGGTTTTGGCAGCAGAACATCCACTCATTAAAAAATTGAAAAAAGATAGTCCAAACAAAAAAGAGATTGATAAATTTGTAGAAAAAATTATCAATGAAGATAAAATTGTAAGGACTTCGGAAGAGACGGAAAAGGTCGGAATTTTCACGGGAAGTTACGCAATTAATCCTGTAAATGGTGAAAAAATTCCGATTTGGATAGGAAATTATGTTGTGATGGAATATGGAAGTGGCGCCGTAATGTGCGTGCCAGCTCACGACCAGCGAGATTTTGAATTCGCAAAAAAATACAATTTACCAGTTAGAATTGTCATTCAAAATTTGGAGAAATCTCTCACATTAAAAAATATGCAATCGGCTTATGTGGATGATGGAATTATGACGAATTCTCAGCAGTTTGATGATATGAAGAGTGAAAAAGCGATTGAGAAAATCTCCGAATGGATGGAAAATAAAAAGAATGGAAAAAGAAGTGTTAAATATCGTCTAAAAGATTGGGGGATTTCACGGCAAAGATATTGGGGAACGCCAATTCCGATAGTTTATTGCGAAAAATGTGGCATTGTGCCAATTCCAGAAGAACAACTTCCCGTAACGCTTCCCGAGAATGTTCAAATTGGAAGGAGCAAACAAAATCCACTTCTCGCAGTTGAAGAATTTGTCAACACAACCTGTCCAAAATGTGGAAATGCCGCAAAACGGGAAACAGATACGATGGACACATTTTTCGATTCGTCTTGGTATTATGCGCGTTTTTGTGACCCGAAGAATGATAAAATGCCTTTTGATAAAAAAATTGCAGCACATTGGCTTCCTGTCGACCAATATATCGGCGGTATTGAGCACGCTTGTATGCATCTGCTTTATGCAAGATTCTTCCATAAATTTTTGCGCGATATCGGGCTTTTTAATTCAGACGAGCCATTTACAAATCTGCTGACGCAAGGAATGGTTACAAAAGATGGCGCCAAGATGTCAAAATCAAAAGGAAATGTTGTCGAACCAAAATACATAATTGACAGATATGGCTCGGATACTGTGCGGGGTTTTATGCTCTTTTCATCTCCGCCAGAAAAAGATGTCGAGTGGAATGACGAAGGTGTGAAAGGTGCATTTCGATTCTTGAATCGTGTATGGAATTTGGTTCAAAAAAAGAAAGATTTTCTGCTAAATTCTCCGAAAATTTATGATGAGAATGCAGAGATTTCGCCAGAATTAAAAAAGTTGAGATATAGTACGCATTATACCATAAAAAAGGTTACTGCCGATACCGAAAAGACAATGCAGTTCAACACGGCGATTGCTGCGATTATGGAGCATTTGAACAATGTTTCTGCGTATAAAATAAATGAAAAAATGCCGAAAACTGAAAGAGCAATTTATCGAGAATCCATCGAAATTTTTCCAAAACTTCTCGCACCATTTGCTCCTCATCTTGCTGAAGAATTATGGGAAATGCTCGGACATAAACCATCAATTCTTGAATCTGGATGGATTTCATTCAATGAAAAATTTCTCGTGAAAAATGAAATTACATATGTGATTCAAATCAATGGAAAATTGCGCAGCAAAATAATTGTTGATAAAAATACTTCAAAAGATGAAATTGAAAAACTGACATTTGACGACCCAAAAGTTCAAAAATATTCTGCAGGAAAATCTATAAAAAAAATAATTATCGTGCCGAAAAAATTGGTAAATGTTGTTGTGAAATAAAGTTTGAAAGTTTGAAAGTTTGAAAGTTTGAAAGTTCAAAAGTTTGAAAGTTTGAAAGTTTGAAGATTCAAACAGGATTTGAAATCCTGTTTAATCTATTTTGGTTAGATTTATGGATTATAAAAAATCTCTCGGTCAACACTTTCTAATTGATAAAAATATCGCTTCAAAAATTGTTAGATTAACAGACATTTCCAAAAATGATACTGTGCTGGAAATTGGTTCTGGAAGCGGTATTCTGACTGAAAAATTACTCCAAAAATGCAAAGAACTTTTTGCATTTGAAATTGACAAAAATTGGGCAGATTTTCTAAAAAAGCGATTTTCAGATTCTCCTCTTTTCGTCATAAATGAAGATATTTTAAAAACTGATTTTTCAAAAATTTTCAAAAACAAAAAAATCAAAATAGTTGCAAATCTTCCTTATCATATTACTTCTCCGATAATTTTCAAAATTATTGAAAATCGCGAACTTTTTTCCTCAATTACAATTATGATTCAAGATGAGGTTGCGGAGAGAATTGTCGCCAAGCCAAATTGCAAAAATTATGGAAGATTAACCGTCAAAGTTCAGCGATATTTTGATGTGAAAAAATTATTTACAGTTCCTCCACATCTCTTCAAACCAAGACCAAAAGTGACTTCGTC
>JACNJR010000069.1 GCA_014382495.1 Candidatus Cloacimonadota bacterium
GAATCAAAATTCCGTCTCAATTTGAAATTTTATCTGTTCGGTTCTTTCTAATTTTACTTCTTTACAAATTTTTTCAGCAAGTTTCATTTGTAAAGAAAAGTTCTTCCCAAAATCATATTTCATCAAGAAATAAACAAAAATTCCATCGCCGTTAAATTGTGAATTCAGCATAATTCCATTGAGGTCATTCTCAAACATATAAAGAATAATATCATCCGTATGATATTGGCAAATGCGGATATAATTTGTCAATTTGGGCGAAAACATAAATTTGAAATCTTGATAAAACAAAATTCCCGAATCGTATTTATCTACATTTTTATATTGATGAAAAGTGAATTCGCCACGAAGTTTTATCTCAAAAGATGAGCTAATTTTCTGCCGCCAATCAAGCCGAAAAATATTTCGTTCTCTTTGATAAATTTTGCTTTCATCAGAAAAAGTCCGCCAGTTTTCATACTGTTTTTGCTGAAAAGTAAAACGCATTTTGGACAATTTCCACTTTTTCTCAAATTGTAAAAATTTGTCAAACCCATAAGTAGGCATATCTACAAGCGATTTTTGTTCTGGGAATTTATAAATATCGAAGTACATATCGAGTTTTGTCCTTTTCAGCGGACGAAAGGAAATTCCATAATAAATTCCACATTCATTATCAAAATCTCCACTTGTATGAAATGGATTTCCGTGAAAAGTCGGAAAATATTTTTCATAATTTCTGAAAATAATTAAATTTTCAAATTCACCTTGTTCCCAAAAAAGTGTCAGCAAAATCGCTTTTCTCTTCTCCGAAATTGCGCCTTCGCCGATAAAATTAAAATTTTGCAGATTATATTGAAAATCCACTCCGAAAATTTCTTGCTTTTGTCTGATATTTTCATCGGCAAATGGGAGATTAAATTCGAGATTTAGAGCAGTAAATCCAATTTGATTTTTATCTCCGTAAGAGATGTGAGAGCCGTATATTTTTTCCCGGACATTATCTTTTTTTGCTATTTCTGCCTCAGTTCGATGAAATCCAATTATGTCTAAACTTGTGATTTTCCCATCGTCAAGATTCGCATCGAGTTTGTAATCTGAAATAAATGGTAAAATTTGAAAATTTCCAAACTTGATTTTTCCAGCGACGCCAAACAGCGAATATGTCTCCATTGTGCTTGTGTATGGTTTGATTGTTGAGAAATATTTCATTGGCTGACGAGTCGCATTTCCGCCTTTCGAGATACCGAGTTTGGGAGCAAAAATTATCCCTTGCCCTAAAGCCAATCTGTAATTTCCAAGAATAATTTTCTTCACAATATTTTGCTGAAAAATTGTTAAACTTCCCGAGTAATAATCCCAAAAATCCTTTTCCCCTTCATCTTTTTGTGAAAGAAAAGTTAAATGATAATTTTTCCAATCTAATTGATATTTTTGGAGAAATTTCAAGCAACTTTCATAATCCATATCTGGCTTATATTGTCCTCTAATTCTTGATTGAAAATAGATGGGTTCAGAAGTATGAAACGAGATATAAGGAAGAATTTCTTCAATTGTATCTTCTGAAATACCAGTAAGTTGCAAGTTTTTTATGTTTGTAATTTCTCTCTTTTTTCTAAACTTAATAATTTCATCAACCTGTTTTGGGGAAAGCCAAGGAAGGCGAATCAAATCGCTATATTTTGCTTCATTGATGTTAATTTTATTCTTTTTAAGATTTTGCAAATAATTGTGTAATTCCGTAACTTTATATGTCTCATCTTCGGACGAAAAAAGCTTTTCCATCTGGTCTTCATCATTCGAATAAATTTGGCAGAAACACAAAATCAACAGTAGAAAAAAAAGAATCTTCTTCATTTGTTTTATTGGTAAGATACTGTGATATAGTGAGTTATGTCTAAATATTGATGGGTTTTGATTCCGTAAATAATTTGAATTTTCTGAATATTGAACTCCAAACCAGCAGAAAATCTCTCAGGTTCTGTCTCAAATCCACTCAAAATTCCAAACTTTTTTATCGGATAATAAACCGTTCCAAAATGAAACGAAAACGGATAATCCAATTCCTTCACAAATGAAATTCCTGTTTTTAGGTTTTCATAAATCTGATATGAGATTTCCGTTCTACTCTCTTGTGGAAGGTTATCATTGCCAATTTTGTCAAATCCGCAATTCAGAAACGAAGATGAAAATTGAAATTTATCGAAAGTCGCCATCATTCCAATATCGAACTGAGAATCAATTTCATCATTCATTTCACTAACATTTTTTTGAAGAAAACGGTAACTCATTCCGAGCGAGAGATTTTTCGAGATATTAACATTTGTTACGAAAATTCCAGTTTGCTCTTTATATATTTCGTTTCCAAATTGTTGCAACCCAACAGCAAAGTGAAATTTTTCAAATTTATATCCAATTGCGCCGGTTAAGTATTTCAAATCTGGCAAAGAAAATGGGACGAAATATGAAGAAGAGATTGAAAAAATTTTGTCGAATGTCGCCGGATTGTAGAAGATAGATGATACACTTTCATCAAGAAGCGAAATGTCTGAAATTGCTGCCAACTTTGCAGATGGTGAAAGTTGAAGAAATGCTGAAAAGAGAAAAATCGGAAGAAATAGTAAATTAAAAATCAATAATATTTTTTTCATTTTGAACTTTTTACTCCTCAAAATAAATCTGAAAATTTTACTGTTTTTGTCAATTATTTCCAAATGAATGTCCAAAATAAAAAAATAAATTGACAGAATTATTTCAAGGAGTTAAAAATACATTTAATGAAAAAAGTTATGAAAAATAATGTAAAGCAACTTTATTCAATCAGACTAATAATCGTTCTGATTTTAATTTTTCTGGGTTATTTTCTATATGATAATTATTTTTCACTCAAAGCAAAGGCAAACCAAATAGTCGAAAATATTTATATAGGTGAATTTTATATTCTGTTAGAAGATATTACGTCAGATGTAATGGTTACAGAATTTGTATTAACTATGGACAAGAAAGTCACTGCATTATCTTTAATGGAAATGCGACCTTTTGTTTTCGATATTCCACAAAGTATTATCGAATATGATCTAACAAAAACTTTGTCAAATACATCAAAAATTACTATGGTAATAGATGTAAGCTGGGAAGTATGGGAAGAATGGTATGAACTCTGTGGCATTCAATTATATTCTTCATATGGTGATTTTTTGTATAAAGAAAAAATGAAGTATAAAGAAAAAATGAATTATAAATTTGATGGTTCATTAAAACGAATTACTTATGTAATTGATAACATTCCTGAGAAAAGATTTTTTTATCGTGTTGAAACTACAAGTGGCGTAAAGCGAATGCAATTAATTTTTTATAAAATTCCAGACGAAGGGTGGAAGTTAGTATCGATAACACAAAAAAATATTTGAGATTCTTTAAAGAAAAATTTCACTCAATAAAAAACATGAATAAAAAAAATAGAACAATAAAAAAGTTATGAAAAATGATGTAAAGCAATATTATTCAAATACATAAAACAAAATTATTTTATGTATGTTTGTATTTTTAAATAATAGTGAAATTTTAAAACTATCATAATGTCTGAATACGATATAATAAAAACAAAAAGTTGGCAAATTAGTTAAATCATAAATTTTTGAGGTAAATTTTTATGTATGATGTTAGAAAATTAGATGTTTATATGATGGCTTTCGATTTTTCAAATGACAAATTCACTAATTATTTATAGGAAGTTAAAATGTTTAAATTATTCATAAAATGCCCAAATTGTAAAACTACACATTTCATTAATTTTTATTCAAAGAAACAATATGTCTGTCCCGAATGCAATTATCATTTCAAATTGGGTCCGAAAGAAAGACGAAAATATCTGATTGACCATAAAAGTTTTCGGGAATATTTTGAAGACATCGATTCTGTTGATCCTTTGAATTTTCCTCAATATCAGAAAAAATTGAATGTCGCACATAAAAAGACAAAAACGAAATCCAGTGTGGAAGTTGGAACTGCAAAAATTGGAAAATATCCAGTTGTTTTGGCAACTTTGGACCCCAATTTTATGATGGGAAGTATGGGTGCAGTTTTGGGTGAGAAGATTGCACGCGCGATAGAACTGGCAATGGAGAAGAAAATTCCGCTAATAATTATCTCTGCATCTGGTGGCGCAAGAATGCAAGAAGGAGTTATCTCACTTTTCCAACTTGCCAAGACAAGCGCTGCATTAAAGCGTCTTGAAAAATCTCAACTTCCATTTATTTCCATATTAACTCATCCGACAACTGGCGGAACAAGCGCCTCATTTGCATTTCTCGGTGATATTATTGTTGCAGAACCGAACGCTCTTATCGGATTTGCCGGTCCGCGAGTTATCGAACAAACAATTGGACAAAAATTACCGCCGGGTTTCCAACGCTCTGAATTTTTGTTGAATCACGGAATGATTGACCTAATTTCTGAGCGAAAAAATTTGAAAAATGTAATCGAAAAGATTCTAAAAATTCATCAAATTTCTGAATATAAACTTACAACAATTTCAAAAAAATCAAAAAAAGTTTCCAAACCAAAACATCAAATTATGGAAACTCTTACAATTGCAAGACATATGCAACGCCCGACGACGCTTGAACTTATCGATATTATTTTTGATGATTTTATTGAACTTCACGGCGATAGATTTTTTGCAGATGATAATGCAATGGTCGGCGGAATTGCGCTTTTCAAAGGAATTCCAGTCACGGTTATCGGACATCAAAAAGGGAAAAATACTAAGGAAAATATCCATCGAAATTTCGGAATGGCTCATCCAGAAGGATATAGAAAGGCACTTCGTCTGATGAAACAGGCGGAAAAATTCAATCGCCCAATAATCACGCTGATTGATACGCCGGGTGCATATCCTGGAATTGGTGCAGAAGAGCGAGGACAAGCGGAAGCAATCGCTGTGAATCTGCGAGAAATGTCCAGTTTGAAAGTTCCTTTCATTGCCGTTATTACAGGCGAAGGTGGTTCTGGCGGCGCTTTGGGAATTGCAGTTGCTGACAAAGTTCTTATGTTTGAAAATTCTGTCTATTCCGTTATTTCGCCAGAAGGTTGCGCGTCAATTTTATGGAAAGATGCAAAACGAGCAAAAGAAGCCGCTGAATCTCTGAAAATCTCTGCTTTTGATTTGCGAAAACTTGGCTTGATTGATGACATAATTCCAGAACCAGAAAATGGTGCTCACTCTGATATTAGCAAAACTGCAAATGCTTTAAAAACCGCTCTACATCAACATCTATTAGAACTTTTTAAACTCAGTTCTGAAGAACTTCTCGAAAATCGTTACAAAAAATATCGAGACATAAAATTTTATGAAGAACAAGATTAAGTCCTAAATTCTAATTTCAAATGACAAATAAATGTCAAATTCTGAATGGCAAAAATCAATTTTTTTTGATTATTATGGTAGAGAAAATAAAGGTTTTTGCATTTAATATCTGTTCGCCAAATAGCGGATTATTAGAAATTTGGAATTAGGACTTTAGAAAAATATGTATAAAATCATCTTAAATCCATTTGCAGGAAAAGGAAAAGCATTTCGCTCGATTCGCACAATCGAAAAATATTTTCAGAAATTCCAGATTGAATACGATATGCAAATAACCGACTCACCAAAACAGGCAACAGAAATTGCTTTGCAGGGCGCCAATCAAGGAATTGAAAATATCATCGCGGCTGGCGGAGATGGCACAATCAACGAAGTTCTAAATGGCATAATGAAATCTGAAAATCCTGAAAAAATCAATCTTGGAATTATTGCGATTGGCGGTGGAAATGATTTTGTAAAAAATTTAGATTATCCACAAAAAATTGAGAAACAAATAAAAATTCTCAAAAATTGCGATACAAAAAAGGTCGATATTGGAAAAATTGAAAACCATTATTTTATCAATACACTTGGACTCGGATTTGATGCGCAAGTTGCAACAACTTATTCCAAAAGCAATCTATTAAATGGTTTTATCGGCTACTTGATTGCTGTTCTGCTAACTTTGATTAGGTGCAGAAGTTATCTTGTGAAAATTTTTGCAAATGATAAAACAATTACGAAAAATGCTTTGTTTATTACAGTTGGAAATGGGAAATGCTGTGGTGGAAAATTTCATCTTACACCAAATGCAAAAATTGATGATGGATTATTTGATTTCTGTATTATTGATAAAATATCGCGAAGAAAAATTGTAAAGTTACTTCCAAAAACAATAAAAGGTGAACACACAAATTTTTCAGTTGTGACAATGTTGAAGGGAAAAGAAATTAACATAAAATCAAATGAAGATTTGCCAGTTTATATGGATGGTGAAATTCCTGAATTGAAAAATAGGAAGAATATTGACATAAAAATACTTTCAAAAAAAATTAGTTTAATCTCAAAAAAAATAGTGACAATATAGACAAAAATTTATGGTATAAAAACTCGCCTACTCCATATATTCCGCTTTCAAAATAAACCTTGACATAAAATATTCTATAAAAATTGCAGATTATAAAAAATAAATAAATTTATCAATATGTCTTCAAAAGAGAAAAATAAAAATCAGAAAGGGCGGCATATTTTTGTCGTTTCTGACGCGACAGGTTCAACTTGCGAAATTGTTGTGAAAGCCGCTTTAAGTCAATTTTCGATGATTGATACCACACTTCACACAATACGATATGCCCGAAGCAAAGAGGAAATTAAAAATGTCATTTCAGAAGCGATGGCAGTTGACGGAATTGTTGCCTTCACACTTGTTTCCAGCGAATTGAGTCATATTATAAATCGCGAAGGAAAAAAATCTGGCGTTCCAACAATCGATGTTTTGGGTCCTTTGCTGAGTCGATTTACAGATTATCTTGAAATTTCACCAATGGCAATTCCAGGTATATTTCGCCAATTAGACAAGGATTACTACCATCGAATCGAATGTATTGATTTTGCCGTCAAACATGATGATGGTAGGAAAATTGAGGAGATTTCAAATGCCGAAGTTATCCTCGTTGGACCGAGCCGCACCTCGAAAACTCCCATCAGCATTTATCTTGCGTATCGAGATTATTCTGTAGCAAATATTCCTCTGATTTACAATTATTCCGTTCCAAACGAACTTTTTTCTGTAGACAAATCAAAAGTGATTGGTCTTTTTGTCACTCCAAATCGATTAAAAACAATTCGCGAAGTCCGTGCAAGTCGTTATCCACACATCGGACTTGATAATTATACTAATATCAAAATAATAAGGCAAGAGATTGATTATTGCAAAAAAATCTATCGCGAAAATAAATGGGATATTATCGATGTGACTGCAAAATCTATCGAAGAAGCAGCGACAGAAATTATGCGAAGTATTGGAAAAAAAGGTTGACAAAAATTAATTTCGAAAAGATAATTTATTCAATGAAAATAAATTTCAGAAGATTATTTTTTCTGTTACTAATTTCAATCCTCATTGCTGGATGTAGTTCGAAATTCGAAAAAGAACAGCGAAAAACTCAGCAAAAAATTACGCAAGAGACAGCAGTTGCTGTCCAAGCGCAGATTGATTCCATTTTAAAAATTATAGTTGAAAATTTGAAAAATTCAGAAGATATAAATTCTACAAATCTTTTAAAACTTCAATTGAAATTTGCTGCTGTCTCGGCAATTATTTTGTATAATTTGGATAGCAAAATTGAAAAAATCGTTCCACAAAATTTTGATGCTCCAAAAAATAAAATCATATTTGATAAAAAAAATCCCAGAAATATTTCTCTACAAATTTCTGAATTTCAAAATGGAAAATATTTTACACTTCAAATTCCGATTTTTGATGAAAATAAAAATCTCTCCTCGATAATTTCTGTTTTTATTTTGAGTGAAAATTTTTTCAAGGTAATCGAGCAAGAATATTGCTTTCCTCTTCCATATTCTCTTTTAATTACGAATCAAAAAGGGAAAATAATTTACGATAAAAACATTGAAAAGATTGGGAAAAATTTCATTGAATCAGAGAATCCTAAGCAACATTCTACTCTAAAAAATCTCTATATAAAAATGCTTGAGAATAATGCTTCTTACGAAATTTTTAGTTTTCCCATTCGTGGTAAAAAGTTGATAACGAAGCAGTTTACTTGGAATACTATTAATATTTTGAAAACAAAACTGTGGATTTGCTTGATAAGAAATCTCAATAACAAACCTTCGAAAGATAACAATGTAACATATCTGTTGTCCTCGTTGCGTGGCTATTCGATTCGGGACACTTTAATCGACACGATTATTGAGAAAGATTGGGAAAAAACTGAAGATATTTTGAAAGAAATTTATCAGTTAAATTCGGAGATTTATTCAGTTCAACTTGCTGATAAATCGGGAAAAATTGTCAGCGGATTGCCTTCTGGAAATAGCATTATTGGATATTCTTTTAAAATGCAAAAGAATCCAGAATTTGATTCGGCAATGAAAAAAGTATTATCAAATGGAACTGAAAAATTTTTGGTAACTTCATTGCTTGAAGGTAGTTACGGAAAGTTTTCGATTGTTCCGATTAAATTTCAGGAAGAAATTATTGGCGCTTTATTTTCGATTGAAGAAGCAAAAAAAGAGTAAAATTTAAATTTTTTATCTGCAATTATTTATCAGTTTTCTTATTATTAAAAAGTGGATTTTGCATTAAATTTTTTCTATTTTTCGATTCCAAACCAAAATGTTTGTAGGCAAAATCTGTCACTTCTCTTCCGCGCAAAGTTCGTTTCAGAAAACCTTGCTGAACGAGATACGGCTCGTAAATTTCTTCGATAGTTCCTGATTCTTCGCCAACTGCCATAGATAGAGTTTTTAGTCCGACTGGACCGCCACGATAATTTTCTATAATCGTCGTAATGAGTTTCTTGTCCATCTCATCCAAACCAAGTTCGTCAACTTCGAGCATCTTCAGAGCTTTTTGCGAAATCTCCTTTGTGATTTTTCCATCTGCTTTGATTTGTGCATAATCACGAACTCTTCGCAGAAGGCGATTTGCAACTCTTGGAGTTCCTCGCGAGCGTCTGGAAATTTCCATTGCACCCTCATTTTCAATGTCAACTTTGAGAATTTTTGCCGAACGAAGTACGATTTTAAAAATATCATCAGCATTGTAATAATCCAATCTGAGGGCGAGCCCAAATCTGCTCCGCATTGGTGCGGTAATCAAGCCAGCACGCGTCGTTGCGCCGATTAGAGTAAACGGGTCAAGATTCAATTTTAAGGAACGAGCGCTCGGTCCTTGGTCGATAATAATTTCAAGATGAAAATCCTCCATCGCTGGATAAAGATATTCTTCAACAATATGATTTAGTCGATGAATTTCATCAATAAAAAGGACATCTTGATGGCTCAAATTTGTAAGAATTCCTGCTAAATCCGACGGCCTATCTATCGCCGGTCCAGAACTTGTTTTGATTTCAGTTTTGAGTTCATTTGCAACGATATACGCCAAGGTTGTTTTGCCAAGTCCAGGAGGTCCATAAAATAAAATATGGTCAATTGCTTCGTTGCGAAGTTTTCCTGCTTCAATTGTAATTGAGAGTATTTCTTTGATTTTTTTCTGTCCAACAAAATCACCTAACTTCTTCGGACGAAGTGAGTTATCAAACCGAACATCCTCTTTTGTCAATTCAGGATTTGTGATTCTTTCTGTCATAAAAACTCCAATAAATTAAATTTACATCTCTTTCAATTCCAAAATTCTGTCACGAATTTCTGCTGCTTCTTCGAATTTTAATTCCTTTGCAAATATTCTCATTTCTTTTGTCAATAATTCTATGACATCTTCTTTATTTTTTAAATTTATGTATTGTTTGAAGTCAACTTTTTCGATTTTTTCTTTCCCTTTTTGGTCAGCAACTATTGTGGAAAGCATTATGCTGTCGATAGTTTTCTGAATTGATTTTGGTGTGATATTATGTTTGATATTATATTTTTTCTGAATTTTTCTTCTGCGATTTGTTTCTGAAATTGTTTTTTTCATTGCTTTTGAAATTTTATCCGCATAAAAAATTACTTTTCCATCGATATGTCTTGCAGCTCTTCCGGCAGTTTGGATAAGTGACCTTTCAGAGCGCAAAAATCCTGCTTTATCCGCATCCAAAATTACGACCAATGCAACTTCTGGCAAATCCAATCCCTCTCGCAAAAGATTTACGCCAATCAGCACATCAATTTCTCCAAGCCGCAAATCTCGAATCAATTTTGTTCTGTCCAAAGTATGAATGTCACTGTGAAGATACTTTACCTTTTGCCCAGTTTGCGAAACATATTCAGCAAGGTCTTCGGCCATCTTTTTCGTCAAAGTTGTAACTAAAATTCGCTGTTTTTTTTCAACAAGTTTTCGAATCTGTTCGAGCAAATCATCGACCTGATATTTTGCTGGTTTGAGAATAATTTCCGGGTCAATCAGACCAGTTGGGCGGACAATCTGCTCAACCAAAACACCTTTGCACTTCTCAAATTCATATTCCGCAGGAGTTGCAGACATAAAGATAACCTGATTTGTCAATTTTTCAAATTCATTGAATTTTAGTGGTCGATTATCATAAGAAGATGGAAGCCGAAATCCATTATCGACTAAATTTTTTTTTCTCGAATAATCGCCGCCATACATCGCGTGAAGTTGCGGAATTGTTGCGTGAGATTCATCGAGAATCATTAAATAATTTTCAGGAAAATAATCCAAAAGGCAATATGGTCTTTGCCCCGATTTTCTTCCCGAAAGATGTCTCGAATAATTTTCAATTCCGGAAACATATCCGACCTCTTTCAGCATTTCCAAATCAAATTTTGTGCGCTGCTCGATTCTTTGCGCTTCCAAAAGTAGATTTTTGGACTTGAACCATTTTACTTGCTTTTCGAGTTCTTTTTCTATCTTTATCAAAGACATTTTCAATCGATTTGGAGAAGTCACAAAATGCCTTGCGGGATAAACAGAATAGTTTTTTATCTCCTCAAGAATCTCGCCAGTTAGCGGATTAATGCGCGAGATTGCACTAATTCCTTGAAATGAGAATTCCACTCTGATAGAATTTTCAAGGTATGCTGGATAAATTTCCACAACATCACCTCGCACTCGAAATGTTCCTCTTTGAAATTCAAAATCATTGCGCGAGTAGAAGATATCAACCAATTTTCTGAGAAGTTCGTCTCGCTCAATGCTCTGCCCAACTTGCAAATCTATCAATGCTTCGCGATAATCTTCCGGCACGCCCAATCCATAAATGCAAGAGACGCTTGCCACAATAATAACATCTCGCCGCTCCATTAATGACATTGTCGTTCGCAGACGCAATCGGTCAATCTGCTCGTTTATATCTGCGTCTTTCTCAATGTATGTGTCCGTTGCAGGCAAATATGCTTCGGGTTGATAATAATCATAATAACTGACAAAATATTCAACTGCATTTTCAGGAAAGAGCTGTTTCATCTCGCCATAAAGTTGCGCTGCAAGTGTTTTATTATGCGAGATAATTATCGTTGGACGATTTGTATTTTTGATGACATTTGCAATTGTGAAAGTTTTGCCGGAGCCGGTTACTCCCAAAAGTGTCTGATATTTTTGGTTTTTTAGAATACCATTTGTCAACTCAGAAATGGCTTGAGGTTGGTCGCCTTTTGGTTTATAATTAGAAACTAATTTAAATTTATCCATTTTATTTTCTGATATCAAAATACTGAAACACAAAGATTATTTTAATTATTTTTATGAAATTTGAATTTGAAATACGCAATTTATGATAAAAAAATTTATCTATCATTCCACAAATACTTGACAAGATAAACAGCAAAAAATTTAGGGGGTTGTGAAATTAATTTAAGGGCCCATAGCTCATCTGGTAGAGCTCCCGGCTCATAACCGGGCGGTAAGAGGTTCAAGTCCTCTTGGGCCCACCATCTTTACAATTGAAGTAACATCCGATTTTGCAACACCGGTCGCAATTTGTCTATACCAAAAATTTTCACTTACAAATCTTTCTATTTACCTTTTAATGTTAACAATTTCAGAATTTCCTTTTTGTTTTTTGCACTTAAAATTTTATCTTTTAATTTCCCATCGCGAAATAATTGGCTGAGATAAGAAAGAGTAAAAAGGTGCTGTTGCTCAGATTCCATAAGAATTAGGAAGAATAAATTTACAGGAAAATTATCCAACGCTCTGAAATTAATTCCGTCTCTTGAGATGCCGAGCAAAATGCCAGAAAAGCCGATTTTTTCTGGAAAAACCATTCTCGGATGAAGAAATGCAATTCCATTGCCAATTCCTGTTGAAATCAACTCTTCTCTTTTATTTAGCATTTCATAAAGCCAACTTGTCTTTGTGCAAATTCTATTTTCCTTGGCAAATTTTGCCATATTCGCAAGTATTTCAAACCGATTTTTTCCTTGCAAATCAAGGTCAATAAAATCACTGCTTATAAATGCGAAAAACCGACTAACTACATTTTCATATGCTATTTTTTCGACATTTGGTTTTTCGTTTTTGTTCTGCCAAGATTCAATATTGTTCTTCTCCAAACGCCATTGATTCCCAACTTTTTTCCCTTTTAGTTCCTTTTGGGAAATCAAATTTAATACGGTTTCCTGCGAAATTTTTAGCATCTTCGCAACTTCTTCCAAGGTTAATATTTGATCTTTTTTCATTCAGCCTCCGCACAAAAAATGAATCTGAATAATTTTTCGTCAATATTTTTATTTTATTCTTGACAAATTATTCTAAAACTTCGTTTCAAATTTTATGATAATTAATATTAAAAATTTATTTAAATTGCTGTTATTTTCGATTGTGTTAATCATTTTCGGATGTTCCTATTCGTTTTACAGTCGCTCAAATCCGCATTTGAAAACTGTAATGATTTCAGAATTTGAAAATGAATCTGAGCAATATGAACTTCCGCAAAAAGTGGAAACTTATCTAATAGAAAAAATCGAATCTGATAATCAGTTGAAAATGATGGCAGGCGAAGCTGATATGAAAATTTCCGGAATTATTTTATCTTATGACAAACAAGTTTTGGCATACGATAAAAGCGAAAATCCGTTGGAGTGGCAAACAACAATTCGATTTTCTGTTGAGGTGAAAGATTTGGTGAAAAGTAAAACAATTTGGACGAACAAAAATCTCTCGTTAAGCGCTGTTTATCGAGAAGATGAAACTGATGAAGAAAGCGATCTTGAAAATTCTTCTGAAGAAGATGCCTGGAAATCAATAATATTCGATTTGGGCGAAATTATTTTAGCGAATTCTGTCGAACAATGGTAGCGATTTTGCTCATAAATGCGAATAAATAAATTTCTTGCTCAAACTGGTTTGGGCTCGAGACGCTCTTGTGAAAAACTTATCATCGATGGAAAAATAAAAATCAATGGAAGGGTTGTAACAGATTTAGCAATCGACATAAATCCTAAAAAAGATAAAGTTTTTTTTAACAATAAATTATTGAAATTCCCCAGCAGAAAAATTTATCTGATACTAAATAAACCTGAAGGATATTTGGTCACATCATCCGACCCATTTGAACGAAAAACAGTTTTTGATTTATTGCCAAATTTTCCCGAAAGAATCTTTCCTGTTGGCAGATTGGACAAAAATTCTTGCGGATTGTTGATTCTTACGAATGATGGAGATTTTGCAAATAATATCACTCATCCAAAAAGAAAAATCCCAAAAGTTTACATCGTAAAAGTGAAAGGAAAAATTACTAAAAATCAAATAAATCATTTAAGAAATGGCCTTTTATTAGAAGATGGAAAAACTATGCCGGCAAAAATTTTTTTGAAAAGTTACAATAAATCGATGAATATTTCAAAACTGAGAATCACAATTTCGGAAGGTAAAAAAAGGCAAATAAAAAGGATGATAAAAGCTGTTGGAAGTGAAGTTGTTTTTCTAAAAAGATTGCAAATCGGTTCGATAAAATTAGGAAAATTACCAAAAGCCGAATGGCGTTTTTTGAAAGATAACGAGATTAAGATGTTCAAAAGTGAAAAATCAAAATAAGTCCTATTTTTTCGCAATTCTTGCAGTTCTAATCTGGTCAACAGTTGCGTCGGCTTTCAAAATCTCTTTGGAATATCTCACCTATTTTCAGTTATTATTTTTCTCATCATTCGTCTCACTGATCGCACTGTTTATCATTTTATTTTTTCAGGGAAAAGTAAAATTACTCGCCAGATATCGCCCAAAAGATTATTTTCGTTCGGCATTGCTCGGATTTCTAAATCCGTTTCTTTATTATATTCTCCTCTTCAAAGCATACTCAATTCTGCCAGCACAAAAAGCGATAACATTAAATTACACTTGGCCGATTATGTTAGTTCTTTTGTCCATCCCAATCCTCAAGCAAAAGATAAAATTAACAAGCATTTTTGCGATTGT